>CAZNYE010000522.1:0-4651 GCA_964577185.1 uncultured Pseudomonadales bacterium
AGCCAGGCGTATCGGTGCTTGCCGATCGAATCATTGAAGGACGCTATCTTCGTGCTGGAGACGAGGCCATCCTTGGTGAGGCCCTGGCGCGCAATCTGGGCCTCTCTGTCGGTGGCGAGATTGTGGTCATCGGCTCTGCCGTGGGCGGTGGGACGGCGGCATTCGTCTGCGAGGTCGTGGGCATTTTCGATGCCGGCTTCCCGGCACTCAACAGAACCTTGGTGCAGATTCCACGCGACGTGGCGGCGCTCGCCTTCAACTTGGAGGGAAAAGCGCATCTGTTGGCCATGCGCTTTGACAACCCTTCGGCATCAGACGAGATCGTGGAAGAGATTCGTTCTAGGCTCGAAGTGTCCGGGGATCCGGAGAACGTCCTTGTCCGCGATTGGAAGCAGGTGGAGTCCGAGCTCTATAACGGTGTCCGTATGGATGCTATAAGCTCCGTATTCATCTACGGCATCATCATGTTGATGGTCGGATTTACTATTCTCGGCAGCGTGATGATGGTGATGTTTGAGCGTCGCGCCGAATTTGGCGTGCTCATGGCGCTTGGTCTGAGCACATCATCGCTGCGCGCGCTCATGCATTGGGAAGTCCTGTGGCTATGGCTTATCGGTGCCCTGACAGGATTGGTCTTCGTCGGCGCGTACTTGGGATGGTTCGGTACCCAGGGGATTCCACTCCCAACCGATGCTGGGACCGCGGAGTTGTTGGAAAGCGTGCATATGGATCCCAAGATGTATCCGGCCTACTCGAATATCGCGTTCCTGTATATCCCATTGGTGCTCTTGGGCATGGCGCAGCTTGCCGTCCTATTTGGCACCCGGCGCCTCGGAGGGCGCTTGCCTGCCGAAGTGTTGAGGTCCGTGTAGATGGAAGAAGTTCTGTATCGGCACCCCGATACGTCCCTTGAGAGCGAATCAAAACCCGGCCGGTTGGTTGGCGGCTGGCTGGCCTTGGTGCTCGCCATATCCTGGCGAAACCTCTGGCGAAGCAAACGACGCACATGGCTCATGGCCGGCGCAATCGGCTTTGCCATTTGGCTGCTCAGCTTTGGAATTGCCGCGAATTACGGTACGTTCAACGCCATGATACGCAGTGCGACGGATCTATTGCTCGGACATGTACAGATTCAGCACGAGGACTATGTCGAGTCCGAGCAGTTTCGACATAGGATTCAAGACGCAACTGGCTTGGTGCGAAGACTCGAACGACACGAAGGCGTGCGGGCCGCCTCTGCCCGGGCGCAAGTGGGCGCGCTTATTTCGGTGGGTGAGTCGAGTCTCGCGGGCTTCATCATGGGCGTTGATGCCAGGCGAGAATCGCTCTTGTCGACCCTGCCAAGTCGAATCGTGCAAGGCCGTTATCTGCAGGCGGCCGATGAGGCTATCATCGGTAGTGGTGTGGCTCGGCGTCTGGGCCTTGGCATTGGCGACGAGATCATCTTGTTGGGGTCGGGAGCACAGGGTGGGGTGGCCGCCATGGCGCAGCGTCTGGTGGGCATTTTCGAGACGCGCATCACGGAACTCGACCGCAGTCTCGTTCAGGTTCCCTTGGCTTCCCTGCAATCGGCCTTCGAGCTTGGTGATGAGGCCCATTCGATCGTCATGGCGACTGAGGACGTGCAAGGTGCCGATGCCTTGGCCGCGACATTGAATAGGGAACTGTCGGCTTCCGAGGTCTCCTCGCCATTGGTTGCGCGTTCGTGGAATCAAGTGGATCCCCAGATCCAACAAATGCTGGACCTCAAGATCGGTGGTCTGGGGATGTTCTTTGCTATCTGTGTGCTCATGGTCAGCTTCAGCGTGCTCAATTCGGTGCTCATGAGCGTGTTCGAGCGCACCAGGGAATTTGGTGTGATGACCGCCTTGGGGCTCAGAAAAAACACGCTCTTTTGGATGCTGCAACTTGAGGGTCTCATGTGCGCGGTGCTTGGATGCCTGCTCGCGGCGGCGTCCTTGGCCGGCATTTTCCTTGCGATCGGAGACAGCGGGATACCCCTTCCAGAGGAAACGGGCGCGATGTTTGAGGAGGTCGGATTTGGGGCGCGGCTCTTGATTGAGTTTGATTTGGGCACCTATTTGATCGGCGCCGGCATCATGCTCGCGGCCACTCAAACGGCCGCGACCATTGCCAGTGTCCGCCTGCGGGGTTTTAGTCCCATCGCGGCCTTGCGCGCCGAGTAAGAATTCCAAGGATAAAGAACACGGCATGAATCTCAAACTGCTCTCGCAACTCGCCTATCGCAACCTCTGGCGTCATAGGCGGCGCAACGGCTTGCTGCTCCTGTCCATCGCCTTCGGGGTCGTGGGCATCGTCTTTGCGAGTTCATTCATACGTTCCTTCCAGGGCGGCCTGCAGGTTGATGTGATCGCGGCCTTGAATGGCCATGTCAAGGTGCTCGCCCCCGGCTATCAGGATGAGCCCTCCCTAGACCACAGCTTTGAACTTGAAGAGGGCTGGCATCCGGACGTGCCATCCGAGCAGGTCATGGGCTGGACGGCTCGTGTCTCCCTGCCGGCCGTGGTCATGAGCGAGCGGGAAACGCGAGGCCTGGAACTCGTGGGGGTTGATCCGCAGGCGGAGCTCGCCATCTCCTTTTTGGGCGAGTCCGAAATCGAAGGAGACGGGCTCGAGGGGCCGGATGACGGCAAGCTGTTGATTGGGGCGGACCTTGCGCGCCGATTGCAGACCGATGTCGGTCGCCGCGTGGTGGTGATCACCGAAGGCTCGGACGGTCAATCGCGTGAGATCGGCTATCGCATTGCCGGCCTCTATAGATCTGGACAGCCTGCGGTGGAGAGGGTGGTCGCCTTCACGGGGGTGAAGAACCTGCAGCAACACTTGGACACTTCTTCCTTTACCGAGGTGTCCATGCGCCTTTATAACGATCAATTCGAAGCCGCCGCCAAGAATTTGATCGTTTCAGATGGCGCGTTCGAAAATCTTGACGTGTTTGATTGGCGCGAACTGAATCCGCAAATCGCGCAGATGGTGGAATTGGCGGATTTCGCCTTTTATATCTGGTTCGTGATCCTCTGGATTGCGCTCGCGTTTGGACTGGTCAACGCACTACTGACTTCCGTGTTCGAACGAATCAGGGAGATCGGTATGCTGCGCACCCTGGGTATGCGGCCAACTTCAGTATTGGTTCAAATAGTGATTGAGTCTCAGATTGTGATTGCGTACGGATTGATTCTAGGTATTGCGGTCGGCTATGGGCTTGTCTACATTTTTCGAGATGGCATTGATCTGGCGGCCTTCAGCGAAGGTCTTGAGATTGTGGGCCTCAGAAGCGTCATAGTGCCCGAGCTATTGGTGTCCGATATCGTCAGGCTCTCGGTTTTGAGCTTGGGTCTTGGTTTGCTTGCCAGCCTTTATCCCGCCTGGAGGGCGCTAAAGCTGCGTCCGCTTGTTGCACTACAGAGTTAAGCGTCAGAGTTCATCATGACAAACACAATCGTCCATTGTTCCAAACTCTCCCGGATCTACAATCCGCAGACCTTGCCCGTCACCGCTCTCGACGCGGTGGATTTCAGCATGGATGCGGGTGAGTTCGTAAGTCTCGCGGGTCCGTCGGGCTCGGGAAAGTCAACCTTGCTGAACCTCATTGGTGGATTGGACCGCCCGACGAGCGGCGACCTGGAGGTCGACGGGCAGAGACTCAACAGCTTAAATGAGCGCCAGCTCGCGGATATGCGCCTGCACCGGCTTGGGTTCGTGTTTCAGGCCTATAACCTCGTGCCCGTGTTGAGCGCGCGGGAGAACGTGGAGTTCATTCTGCAGTTGCAGGGTGTCGCGGCCTCCGAGCGTCGAGAGGTGGCAATGGATCTCCTGAACAGCGTGGGACTTGCCGAGCACGCCAACCGGCGACCGAGCGAACTCTCTGGAGGCCAGCAACAAAGAGTGGCTGTTGCGCGTGCCATTTCAACTTCTCCGGCTTTGTTGCTCGCAGACGAGCCAAGCGCGAACCTGGATTCGGCTACCACCGAAGAACTCCTGAAGCTCTTCTTGGAACTCAACGAGAAGCGTCGGGTGACCATCCTGACCGCGACCCACGATCCGGTGGTGCAGAGCTATGCAGAGCGCAGATTGCAGCTTCGAGATGGCCGAATAGTTTCGGATGAGCGAGGTGCATGAGATTTCTGCTGCTTGGCTTGCTGCTGGCCACGCCGGCATGGCTGTGGGCTGAAACCGACTTTACGCTGCGAGCGAGCGCCTTTGGCTCCCTTGGGTTGCTCACCAATGAAGACATCATTCGTCCACAGCTAGGTACACACTATTCGGACGAGAGCATCGATGTGCGTAGCATCTTTGAATCTGGCAAGTCTGGCTGGGAGTTTGCCGTGCATCATCAGCTCATTTTTCGGCGCGGCGACCTGCTGGACCTAGGCGGGTCGGAAGAGGACTCGATTAACAGCTTGCCGCGTGGCGATGACGCAAGGGCGTTTGATCTTTCATGGTCCCTGGATTCTGGCGACTCACACGCCCTGTGGCATAGGATGGACCGCCTGTCCATTGGATGGAGCAACCGCGCGTGGCGTGTTCGCCTAGGTCGGCAGGCGTTGACCTGGGGCAACGGCCTCATATTTCAGCCGGTTGACATCTTGAATCCCTTCTCTCCGGTCGCGGTAGACACGGAATTCAAGCC
>CAZNYE010000523.1:0-1658 GCA_964577185.1 uncultured Pseudomonadales bacterium
ACATAGAGCGCGCCGGGCATGTGTACTCGCGCCTCTCGAACCCTACCAACGCCGTGCTTGAAGAACGCATTGCGGCACTTGAGGGTGGCGTGGGCGCCATCGCTTGCGCGAGCGGGCAGGCCGCCATGCATCTCGCGGTGATCACCATCTGCTCGGCGGGCGACCATATCGTGGCGTCGCGTTCCCTCTATGGCGGTACGCACAATCTGTTGGAATACACGCTGCCGCGGTTTGGCATAGAAACCAGCTTTGTCGACCCTCGTAGCACGGATGCTTTCAGAAATGCCATCCGCCCAAATACCAAGCTGCTATTTGGAGAAACGCTGGGTAACCCTGGGCTTGAAGTGCTCAACGTACCTGTGATCGCAGAGGTGGCTCATCGCGCCCATATCCCGCTCCTCGTGGATTCCACCTTCACCACGCCCTACCTCATGAAACCTCTTGATTTGGGCGCGGACCTGGTGGTGCATTCGGCGACAAAGTTCTTGAGCGGTCACGGCGTTGTCATTGGAGGCCTGCTCGTGGATGGGGGCCGTTTCGACTGGGAATCAACGGATAAATTTCCCACCTTGACAGATATTTACGATGGGTTTCATGGATTAGTTTTCGCTGAAGAGTTCGGGCCTCAGGCATTCATTACCCGGGCGCGCAAGGAAGGCATACGGGACTTCGGCGCCTGCATGTCACCGCACACGGCCTTTCTCATTCTGCAGGGTCTGGAGACGCTCGGCGTTCGCATGCAGCGTCATGTTGAAAACGCCTTGGCCGTTGCGGAGTTCTTGCAGCGCCAAGATCAAGTAACGTCGGTGACCCACCCAGGTCTCGAGGGACATGCCGACCACGGGCTCGGCAAGGTTTTGCTTCCCAAGGGTTGTGGCGCCGTGTTCAGCGCCGAACTCAAGGGGGGCAGGGAAGCGGGTCGGGTGTTCATTGAAAGCCTAGAGGTCTTCTCCCATCTGGCGAATGTTGGGGATGCCAAGTCTCTGGTGATACACCCAGCCAGCACAACCCATCACCGGATGGACGCGGCGGCGCTCAGTGCCGCGGGCATCGGAGAAGGGCTGGTACGTTTTTCCATCGGCCTTGAGTCAAAGGACGACCTTATCGCCGACCTGCGCCAAGCGCTTCGCAGAGCAGGGCGGACAGGCTAATGCGTCTGCAAGTGGATGGCAGGACGGTATTCGCTTCAACTGGTAGTGCGGGAGAGCGGCCGGGTGCCGAGCATCTGTTGTTTATTCATGGCGCGGGTATGGACCATAGTGTGTGGGTCATGCCGGTACGACACTTTGCCCGCCGTGGATTCAACGTCAAGGCACCAGACCTTCCCGGCCACGGACGATCAGATGGTCCGCCGCTGACTCGGATTGAGGACATGTCCGATTGGCTTTTGCGATTCATGGACGCCGCTGAAATCGAGACTGCAAAGCTGGTCGGACATAGCATGGGATCATTGGTCGCCTATACCTCGGCTTCGAGGCATGGTGATCGTGTGAGTGGGATTGCCCTCGTTGGAACAGCCACGCCAATGCCGGTGAGCGATCAATTGCTCGCTGCCGCCAAGGCCAATGATCACGCCGCCGTGGAAATGGCGAATACCTGGAGTCACAGCGGGCGTGGACGACTTGGTGGCAATGAACTGCCCGGCATCTGGATGATGG
>CAZNYE010000524.1:0-1930 GCA_964577185.1 uncultured Pseudomonadales bacterium
AAGTATGGTTGTGGGATTATTCCCATGTGTTCCGACAACATCACTTTTCCACGTTTGGGCTATCCCGAATGGCGGCGGCATAAGTCCTCGTCGGCGAGCCTCGGCCACGAATTCGGCATCGTCATCGCTGATGGTCCCCGACCACTCCGCCGCCAACAGCGCATTGGCGCGTTCTCTACCTGGGACAGCACTGCGCAGGGAGCGAGTTAATCCTACCTGCAAAGCAAAAGCAGCTCCAACCACCTCCACAGCTACGAACAGAAACGGCGTCCGCGATTCTTCGCGGTAGATGCGCGCTGAGCGCAGGCGAGCTTCGACAGAGTTGCGAACAGATTTCTCGGTGACTCCGACCCTTGACGCATCTTCATCAACGGCTATTTCGACATGAAGCGCCGCACAAGCGGTGTAGAGTTGGAATAACTCGTCAGCGGGTATCGTCGGATACCCAAGTTCTACTTGGCCAAATGAAGCGTTTGGTGCTGCCAAGAATCCGACGAGAACAGCCAATAGAACCCTGTCCATACATGTCTCCCAAACGGCAATCGTATCGCGTGACGAGACTTGCAGGCTGTACGTCAATTCGCAAGCCCCGCGTACGACCAGGCCCCTGAGTAAGGTACGGGCCGGTTTTTAGTGCGAATCGGCGCTGAGATTGAGAGCCGTGAATCGCACCGGGTTTATCGCAAGCCCCGTGCTTTGATGGCTTGGAGCCGGCACCTAACCCGGGGTGTTTCACTGTATCGAGAGGGATGCAGGACCAAATCCTGTAGCGCGAGCCGCCGGGGATTGAGGTGTCTAGTGGTTCCGGCATCTGCATCATTTGACCGCGTGACGACTCTTGAAGCAGCATAGCCCCGTCTTCGAGGCTTGCCGCGTACTGTTGTGACGAGCTCGGAGTGATTTTTTCGTAAGACCCCGGATGACTGTTCGTTACTTCCTTTTTCTGTCGTTGGGTCTGTCGCGCGTGTACCCGCCGAAGGATCGCAAGTCCGGGCAAGGAACTACCGAAAAGTTCTTGGAACCGCAAGGGTCCAGAATCTGCAGGCGCAACATTCTCGTGCTGTCTAGTGTTGTGGTCATTGCGGGTTTCGCAGGCGCCGATCTGGACACACTCAACCTGTTTGGCGTAAAGCCATCGGGGGAGTGGGGAGTACCTGTACTTGGCTTCGCTGCGGTCTTGAGCCAGATGTACTGGTATTACCTACGCCATCAGCGTCTGCTCGAAGACGGCGCTATCGAGCAGGATTCCGGAACCTACGCGGATGGAGCGGAGACGGTGAAGATATCGCAGGTCGTCAACCCTCGCATCGTGTGGAGGGAAGCTGACTTGTTCTCGAATCGCGTGGCCTTCGGACTGGTCCTTTTGTCTTGGTACTTCATCGTCGGTTGGATCATCGAGGCATGGCATTGACCGGCGCCCACATCGACATTGGAGGGTCTGCCTAGGCGCCTACCTCATTTGGCTCATTGGCCTCAACGAACGACTCATCCTCGACATAGACCCCGGCGGTAAGGTTGTTCGGATCTGCACCTGGGGCACGCCAACATCATCGACTACCAGGGCCGTCCCTTCCACGATGCCCACCAGATGGACGGAGTACTCTGGAGCAACCGGGAGCTGGGCTTGGAACCGGAAGACACCCTGGTCTGCGTCGGCGACGTTGCGATGGGCCGTGGCCGCTCGGATGAATCCTAGAAACGGGTTCGGGCGGTGCCTGGGCGCACCAAGATTCTGGTCGTCGGTAACCATGACCAGAGCGGCCAGGGGATCCTGCGCGCCGAGGGCTTCCACCGGGTAAAGGCTGTGTTGACGTCACCGGGCGATCCCCCGCTGATTTGGACTCATGCACCGCTACCCAACGTCCCGGCCGGGTACGTGAACATCCACGGGCACCAGCACAACTTGTTCAAGCCGGCGGAGTCACCGCAT
>CAZNYE010000525.1:0-5094 GCA_964577185.1 uncultured Pseudomonadales bacterium
CGCCCGATGCGATGCACATAGTCCTCCGGGTCCTCGGGGAGATTGAAATTCACCACGTGGCTGACCCCCTCCACGTGGATGCCACGCCCGGCGACATCGGTGGCCACCAGCACCTCGATGCTGCCGTCCTTGAATTTCTGCAGGGTGCTGGCGCGCTTGACCTGCGGCACGTCGCCGGACAGCAGGCCGCAGCGAAAGCCGCCATGGCGCAGGCGCTCGTACAGGCGCCGCACCTGGTCGCGGCGGTTGGCGAACACGATCACGCTGCCGGTCTCGTCGCTGCGCAGCAGGTTCGCCAGCACCTGGTAGCGCTGGTCGCTGGCGACCATGTAGACACGCTGGTCCACCGTATCGACCGCCACCTGCTCGGGCTCGATATCCACATGCACCGGCTCGTAAGTCCACTGCTTCGCCAAGTTGACGATGTCCTGGCTGAAAGTGGCGCTGAACAGCAGCGTCTGGCGGTGGGTCTTGCGCGGCGTGGCGCGCACGATGCGCTTGACCTGCGGGATGAAACCCATGTCCAGCATGCGGTCCGCCTCATCCAGAACCAGGATTTCAACCCGGTCGAGGTAGATATCCCGGCGACCCATGAAATCCAGCAGCCGGCCGGGGGTCGCCACCGCCAGATCGACGACATCGCGCTGCAGGCGCAGCATCTGCCTCTGGTAGTCCATGCCGCCGATCAGCGTCACGATCTTGAATTCGGCGTATTTCGCCAGGTCCTCCGCATCCGCCGCGATCTGCATCGCCAGCTCGCGAGTGGGGGCAATCACCAGCGCGCGGGGCTCGCCGACAAAGCGCTCGCCCGGATAGGGCTTGCCCAGCAGATCATTGAAAATGGTGATGAGAAAGGCGGCTGTCTTGCCGGTGCCGGTCTGGGCCTTGCCGATGGTATCGTGCCCCTGGGTGGTGTACGGCAGCACCGCCGCCTGCACGGGCGAGCAGTACTGGAAGCCGAGGTCGGCGATGGCGCGCATGATGCGCTCGTCCAGCGCCAAGTCGTGGAAGCGGGTCTCGCCCTCCTTCTCCGGAACCTGAAAGTCCTCCAGCCGCCAGGCTTGCCGATGCCCGTTTTTCCTGCCCACTCAGTTAAGTCCGCCAAAAAGTTCCCGCATTCTACCACGTCCCTTCAAGACCATTACTCAGGTTTGCGGATCCAATCCGGTATGTGCATCTCTCCATGAAGTACGCGCCAAACTTACACTTTCACATCGCTTTCTACATAGAAGACCATATTTGGCGAAGGGCGGCTGGCTTGGCGCTCACTTCCGACCAGTATCGCGCGCCGCCCGACCGCGCAGCCGGTTGAAGTACTCCGAGCCCGCCATAGCTTCCCTCGGTGAAGCCGTGCCTTCGAGAATCAACTCGCGCAAACGCTGGCGGTCCAAGTCCTTGCGGATCAGTTCGCGAACATACTCGCCCAAAGTGCCGTAGCCACGAACGCTTACTTGGTCGTCCACAAAGTTCTGCAGCGCTTCGGGAAGCGATATCTTGATAGTGCTCATGGTCGAATCCTGACCGCGATGGAAGACTTTGGCAACGGGCGAACTGACATCGCTCTTGCCATCTATCGTTCATGTCTCAATAGGGCACCCAGAGTCCGTCATGAAACTGTTCTTTCGAATCACAGTCGGTTATTTTCAAAAGTGCCTCCGCGAATTCCAGCGCCCCCACCTTGTCCATGTCATCAGTCGATCGAGGAGGCACGATGCAGTTCGGACACCCCGCTGAGCAACTGCATGCGTCCGCAATCTTCGCCCCGACCTCCAACACACGCCGCCACCGATCCAGGATTTTCTTTGCGATGCCAATCCCACCGGGGTAGCTCTCGACGATATATGCCTTTTGCTCTTTCGCCACCGCGTGGGCAAAAATATCATGAGCGTCGAGCGGCACGGTGAACAATGCCCCTACACGCAACAATTGCTGGAACGCGTTGATCGCCTCTGCCGATACATCCGTCGGCGCCTTTCCCCGCACCCAAAATGCATGTGCGTTTGTGAACTGCGCGGAGTTGCTCTGCGGGACCCACTGTTCCAGCACCTCCCCCTTGTCATTTACCTTCTGTACGGAATTCAGCGATTCGGTAATCAGCACTTTTCCATAAAACGCCGTCACGTCTGTGCCGTCTCCTGCCCATCGCCATCCCGCAAAGATGTCTTGTTCCTGTACAATCGTAAATGTCGACGCACGCGTCCGTAGCGCAGGATCCGCCGACTCAAGCAGAATCTCCCCGCCTCCACTGCCGGTCAATGCCACCTCCTTGACCTGGTAACAACGCCCGCCATGCATGTAGATCGCCTGAAGGTACGCTTCCCGAAACTGTTGATGCCCCGATATCGTTCCAATCTCCTGGCTACCCTCCTTGAGCACGAACACACCTGCGCCGCCGCCCCTGATATTCACACTTGAGTGCGGTCGCCATTTTCCTGATCGTACTGGCGTTGCTCCCGCCTCGATCATTTCCTGCGCAGCACGTTGCATTTCCGGACCAAGTATCTCCGCGTCATCGCTCAATTCCGGTGTCTCGTACAAGAGCGAACCGAGATGCTTCCGTACCAAGTCCTCGTTCTCTGGATTGACCACAAGATCATCGAGTGGCTTGTTTAGACAAGTGTCTAGATTGGCAGCATAGAATCGATCAAGCGGATTATTTCGTGCGAAGTAAAGCACGAATGCGTCTGCGTCCCAGCTGCGTCCAGCCCGACCGATCCGCTGCCACGCCGACATCAAACTGTCCGGGAAACCAGCCATTATTATCCCGTCCAAATCACCGATATCGATTCCCATCTCCAAAGCGTTCGTCGTAAACACAAGTCTCACTTCACCATGTTTCAGCCCTTTTTGCACCTCATGTCGTTCATCGACCGCCAAGCCGGACCGGAACACCCTTACCGCTTCCCGCTCTATCAACGGCTCCCCCGCCTGCTCACGCTTCTCCAGTTCGCGCATTGCGATCGGATGGCAAGCCTCCGCAAACTTTCGGGTCGGACAGAACGCCAACACCGACTTACCCGCAGCTACACAAGCCAGTCCCGATAGAACAGTGCGGATTTGCAGAATGTCCCAATACTGGTAGTCTGGAATCTTTGGCTGCACGAATACGAACTCCCTCCGTGGGCGCATCGCACTGCTGGCGTTTATCTCAACGAACGCCAAGCCGGTCAGATTTTCCGCGTGCTCCTTGGCATTTGCACATGTCGCCGAGCTCAGGAAGAACTGAGGTCGAACTCCGAGAGAAGCCAAGTGGTACGAGAACCGCCTGAGAATCATCGCCACGTTCGATCCGAAGTACCCTCGGTACTCGTGCATCTCGTCCACGATCACCCATTTCAGTCCTTTGTAGAACTCAGACCATTGCTCTGAGTGTCCCAGAAAGCTATTGTGCAACATATCCGGATTCGTGATGAGGATCGGCGGGGGATTCTCCCGCAGCGCCTTTCGATGTTCACGATCCGTGTCACCGTCATACCACCACGACTCGATCAACGGTTTCGGCATCGCCTGTGTCAGTCGAGACAACTGATCCCGCTGATCAAGCGCAAGGGCCTTTGTCGGGTAAATCATCAGCGCGTACGCACCTGGTCTGCACAACGATTCGAGCATCGGGATTAGAAATCCAAGCGTCTTTCCGCTGGCAGTGGGTGCCTGCAACACGATGTTCTTGCCGTCTAGCGCCTGCAACACCGCTTTCGATTGGTGCTCGTACAAACGAGTTATCCCACGACCCTCCAAACCAGCCCGTACTCTCGTGCCAAGCCGCTCCTGAACCTTTGCGTCAGCGTACGAGGGCTCAATCGCCTCCAGAACGCGCCGAGTGACTACGTCGCCGCCCGCCTCGCCGTCCCTTAACGCGTCGAACGCGCGAAGCTGTTTCAGCAGTTCACTCATAACTTTACCCCTACCAACGCGACTGTCAGCTTGCACCAATCCCGCGCAATCAGTCCGAATATATCCATCACGCTTTACAACCCTTGAAGTACGCTATATCAATTCACCGGTGACCCACGAGATAAATTTCTCCCGCGCCGCTTCATTTGCCAACACACGGGGCAGATTCCTTACATCTGTCAACCTGTAAGTATTGGCGTGGCGAATCCAATCGCCGAAATCCTCAAGATCAAACCCGGCCTCGAAGATCGCTTCCTTCCCGGCACACTGGCTCGGCCTCCGGCCAACATGAAATTGCGCGGGCGGGGCGCGCTCTGCCCAGCCGCATGGCCACAACCAATGCGAGCGATTCTAACCCGAAAACCGGACAGCGGCAGCCGAGGTGCTTCGGACATTCGCGCAGGTGCCCGGCGCTTTACTCCGCCGGGCATTGCCAGCCGAGCATTGCGGTCACGTCGGTCTCCGGTTGCGGGCCATCGAGCTCCTGATGCACTGGCGCGAAGACTTCGATGCCCAGACGGCACCTGCCGAGGACCAGGTTCGCGCCGAGACCGATGCGGGATAAAAAGAAGGCTTCGTCTCCATGGGAATAATGATACCCTTCCAGAATGGCCAGATTCGAGAAGCACATTGACGCGCTGATCCGCAAAGAGGGCGGCTACAAGCTGGTCGATGTGAAGCACGACCGGGGTGGCCGGACTTATGCCGGAATCAGCGAGCGCTCGCACCCGGATTGGCCGGGCTGGGCGGCCCTCGACGAGGGAGCCAGTCCCGCCCGGATGGAGGGGCTGGTGCAGGCGGTCTACCGGGACAAGTACTGGAACGCGATTTGGGGCGATGACATTGACAGCGACCTGGTGGCGGAAATGATGTTCTCCTCCGCCGTGCTCTCCGGGGCGCGCCGTTCGGTCCGTATGGCGCAGCAATGCTCCGGGGCCGAAAGCGATGGGCTGATGGGGCCCAATACTCTCAAGGCGATCAACTCGATGGAGCCGGACCTTTTCGAGGCCCGATTCACTCTGGCGAGAATCGACCGCTACCGGAAAATCTGCAACCGGGACCGCTCGCAAGTCAAGTTCCTCCTCGGTTGGCTCAACCGGGCAATGGCGGAATCCGAGGGGTGACGTGAACCGATTGCCGGGCATTGCGGGCGGCGGCGCGGTTGCCGGCCATCCGCATTTGCATGGCCCGGCGGAAAAG
>CAZNYE010000526.1:0-9548 GCA_964577185.1 uncultured Pseudomonadales bacterium
CTTGTCGATTACGGGCTTGACCGCGCTGCATTCTGCTTCGCTCATGGCGCAGCACACAAGGGTGCTCGATGCGACCGGGCGCGGGTTGCAGCAAGCACAAGCCTCTTTGCGAATGGCAGAAGCAACTCTCTTGCGGGGTGAGCCGCTTGGTGTGGATTTCGCCACCGACGCGATCAATTGCGAGGCCAGTTCGGGTGCCCGCGTGCGCGTCTTTCGCCTGTTTGAAAGGTCGTTGAGCGGTGTCGATGAGAATGGCGAAGTGGTTGCGGGGATGTGGGTGGTGTATGGGCTCCAGGCATGCCAGGACGGTCGGACGATCTTGGAGACAACTTTGGGCGTTGTCGAGCCGATTGACGTGATCGATGAAAGCTCGCTGCCACCGAATCTTAAGCCCGGCAGGCTTTCCTGGCGCAAGGTGTGGTGAATCAGCAGGACAGAGGCTGTCCGTCGCTCGACTCATCGATGCCGTCACCGTCTTGATCGAGCGCAAGCCGAGTTCTGCCAGATGCGTTGACTATGACTTGACGTGCGAGGCGTGGATTTCCATCCGCAGGGCAGTAGGTGAATCGACCGCTCTGATTTGGCGTGAGCCCGTTTGGCGCGAACTGAATCCAGGGGCGATTGCCGAAGGAGCGCCATTCAATCTTTCCAGTTGAATCGAGTGGCCCGAATCGCCGAATCAGTTGGTCGGTGGCGGCCATTGCGCCATCGGCTTCGAAATCGATGAACAGCAGGGCACCCTTGAGCCAATCGTCGCGCCCTTGGCAGGACTTCTCGGCCGGACATAGCGTTACTGTTCGCCCACGCAGTAGCGCCTGCTTACGAGCGGATTCAATGCGCAGCACAAGTTGACTGATGATGGTCGACGAACGCTGTTCTTCAAGTAGCCGATCAAACCGAGGCACTGCATAGGCGGAGAGCACCGCCAACAACACCAGGGTGAATAGGATTTCGGGAAGAGAAAATGCCTTGCGCATAGGATCATGGAACACGATCTCAGATGCGTGTGCTTGCGAGAATAACCAATCGACTTGTGGGAAATCGCCGCGCTTGTGAGAGTTTCTGATTGAAGTGGTGCTTGGTGGAAATTTTCAGGCGCAGGATTGCGGAGGCAGCGACTACACTTGCCGTGATCCATCCGGACAAATCTTGTGTTTGGCTCCTTTGGCCCGTTGGCGAAGGAAGCCGTAACTTGGGATATTTCCAAAACTTAAGGATCAGTCCGAGTCGGACTCCTCTCTATGGTCATGGATGATCGCGCGTCTCATAAGCTTGTCAAGAGAAACTCGATCTGCCGACTTGCGTTTGGAATGGAAGGTTTCTCCAAAGGTTGGGGCAGCGCGCCGGTGAATGACTCCGAAAGCTGTGGGCAGGGGGGGCGCCAGATCCAAGAGCAGCGCGGCGATCATTGGATTGGTTTCGTCGTGCACCAAGACTTGCTCCGGTGCGCTGACGGCATCGATGAGGTCGATCGTCATGGTCTTTGTGTTGAGTGTGAGTCCCTGCTTTCGATTGGCTCCGAACAATAGGGGCTCGCCGTGTGCGACATGGATTTGTGCCTGCGCCGCATTCGCCTTGCCAGTGACCTCATCGAACACATCCTTGTTGTACACAATGCAGTTTTGCAGGATTTCTACGAAGGAGGTGCCGCGGTGGGCCTTCGACTGCTTGAGAAGCTCCGGCAGCCCTTTTTGGTCAACATCTATGCCGCGGGCGATGAAGGTGGCACCGCTACCAAAGGCAAATCTGCATGGCGATACGGGAGCGGCGAGCGAGCCGTTCGGGCTGCTCGGCGAAGATGTCCCGCGCCTGGAGGTCGGGGAAAATTGACCTTTGGTCAATCCGTAGATTTCGTTGTTCATCAGCAGAACATTGACGTCCACATTGCGCCGGCACAGGTGCAGCAGGTGGTTGCCTCCGATGGATAGGCCGTCACCGTCTCCGGTGATCACCCAGACTTCAAGTTCAGGGTTCGCCAGTGTAATGCCGGTCGCAATGGCCGGGGCGCGACCGTGAACGGTGTGGAAACCATAGGTGTTGATGTAGTAGGGCATGCGCGCGGCGCAGCCGATACCGGATACAAACACCGTGTTCTCAGGCTCTGAACCACTTTCAGCAAGTGTGCGCAGGACAGATTTCAATATGGAGTAGTCCCCGCAACCCGGGCACCAGCGGACTTCGCGGTCACTCGCGAAATCCTTGTAACTCATTTCACCCATCTGCAAGCGCTCCTTGGATCGAGTCAATCAGGTTTTGGATAGAGAAGGGAAGGCCGTTCACTTGATTGAATTGCCGGATTCTTGGAGCGAGGGCCGGAAGCTCACTGCGAATCAATGTGGCGAGCTGGCCGGCGTTGTTTTCTGCTACCAATATGGTGTCGAAACGCTGCAGCAGGCTCTCTAGATTGCGCGCAAACGGGTGTAGGAATCGAAGATGCGCCTGGGCGACGGAATGGCCGGCCCTGTTGCAGCCTTGCACGGCCTCATAAATGTGTCCATGGGTAGACCCCCAGCCAAGTACCAAGAGTTGGGCCTCAGTGGGCCCCTGAACAAGCACTTCGTCAGGCAAGAAGTCCGTGACTCGACTGATCTTCTCAAGCCTCAAGTTGGTCATGGCTTGGTGATTCCGCGGGTCATATGAAATGTGCCCGGTCTGGATATCGGTTTCCAGGCCGCCCACCCGATGCATCAGCCGGTGTTTGCCAGGGATGGCCCATGGTCGTGCGCAAGTGTCCGGGGCGCGCTGAAAGAGTGCTTCGTGAGGTGCGTGGTCTGGCAGCGTATCGGCGGCGGATAATTGGGTTTCGATGGGCTCGAAGTCGTCGATATCAGGTATGGCCATAAGTTCCGCCGCATTGGCCATATAACCATCAAGCATCAAAATGACTGGTGTCATGTGGCGAAGTGCGATGCGGCTTGCGTCGATCACGGCGTGAAAACAGTCGGTTGGAGACCTGGCCGCCACCACTGGTAGCGGCGTATCGCCGTTGCGGCCATAGACAGCCTGTAGGAGATCGGCTTGCTCGGTTTTGGTCGGCATGCCGGTGGAGGGGCCGGCGCGCTGCGAGTTGATGATCAACAGCGGTAATTCACTCGCTATCGCCAGTCCCAGGGCCTCCGCCTTGAGCGCGAGCCCTGGCCCCGAACTTGAGGATACGCCGAGCAATCCAGCATAGGAAGCGCCTATGGCGGTACAGCAGGAGGAAATCTCATCCTCGGCTTGAAAGGTGCCAACGCGCGAATCCTGCATGCTTGCCAGCTCATGCAGGATCCCGGAGGCTGGGGTGATCGGATAGGAACAGAAGAGAATGTCCAGATCCGCGAGCAGGCTCACGGCCGATAGGCCAAGCGCCGTGGCCTCGGCGCCTCGAATGGTCCTGTACTCGCCAGGTTCGAGTGGAGTTTGGACAATCGTTTCGTGCTGTAGCACCTGGGCATGCTCGACGGTTTCGCCGAATGCGTGACCGGCATGGACTACCGCAAGGTTCGCTTGGCAGAAGTCGGGCGAGGCTTCAAATCGTTTCTTAATCCATTCGGTCAATGGATTACGCGGCAGGTCGAACACCCAGAGTACGAATCCGAGCACCCAATAGTTTCGGCAGCGAAGCGCGTCTCTTCTCGACAGACTATGGGAGCGAAGGGTTTCGCGCGTTTGATGAGTTATTTCGATGGGGTAGACGTCAAAGCCCTTGAGACTCCCGTCCTCGAGTGGGTTGGCTGCGAATCCCGCCTTCCTGAGTGCCCGGTCGGTGAAGGCGTCGGCATCGAGGATCACGAGTGCGCCGGCTTCCAAGAGCGGCAGATTCACCTTCAATGCGGCGGGATTGAACGCAATGAGAATATCTGGCGAATCACCAGGCGTTCGAATTCGATTGCCCCCAAATTGAATTTGAAACGCTGAAACACCGTAAGTCGTGCCGGCCGGAGCCCTGATTTCAGCCGGAAAATCCTGAAGCGTTCCCAAGTCATGGCCGGAGAATCCAATCGCATTGGTAAAATGGTGTCCTTGTACTTGGATGCCATCTCCCGAGTCGCCAGCGAAGCGCACGACATGGTAGTCACGGGATTGGATGCGATGGAGCACACGCATTCCTAGCCAAAGATACACGGATATTATCGCAAACGTTGACCGGTGGAGTTTTCGCAGCATTTGGACGCATTGTGGAAATCTGCACTGCTGAGCTCGGAACCATCAGGGCGGCCATTCGATACCGCGCTGGGCTTTGAGACCACCTTGCGCGCGAACGCAAGCGGGACACCCGCATGGCACCTTCACATGGAGGTTTGGCATTCGCGACAGCCCGGCCATCGTGCGGGCGCGTGCCCTGAGAACACGCTGTTTCTTGCTTTGTCGCGCAGTTTCTGAGCGCCCTAGTGGCGCTTTCTTGTCACCAGCAAGCCATCTCCGACTGGCACGATGACCGCATCCACGCGCTCATCCGCATGAATTTGTTGGGTCACTTTTCGGATCGCTGCCACATCTTCATCCTTGCGTGTGGGATCCGCCACAGAGCCTCCCCAGAAGACATTATCGATGCAGACAAGTCCGCCAGGGCGCACAAGACTCAGGCAGGATTCGTAGTATTTCCCGTAGTTTTGTTTGTCCGCGTCGATGAACGCGAAGTCGAAGCTGCGTCGCTGACCAGAGTGCATCAGTGCGGTGAGGGTGTCTAGCGCCGGCCCAATTCGTAGATCAATCTTGTCCGATACCCCAGCCTTTTGCCAGTACTCCTTCCCGATCGAAGTCCACTCCTCAGAAACATCGCAGGCGACCAATGTGCCTCCAGAGGCGAGCGCCTCGGCGACCACAAGCGCGCTATAACCGGTGAAGGTGCCTATCTCTAGGGCGCGGCGCGCTGCAACGCTATGCGCGAGCAAGGCCATCAACGCACCTTGCTCGGGAGAAATCTGCATCGCCGAGATGCGCCCAAGCTTTTGTGTGCGGATACGCAGTGCAGCGGCCGTCGGCGATTCACGCACACCGTGCGTACGCACATACTGTTGCATCTGCTCGTCTAGCGCCCAGGAATTCTTGGACATATCACGTATCCTTATCGGTCTGTGCCGGTGAGTACGTAGTTTAGGCTGTATGAGTGCAGCAATTCTTGTTTTGCCTGCGAACTCCTCCCGGACGACCGCAAGAGAGTCAATGCAGCAAGGAATTCGGCGAATCGGTGGGCGTTCAGCGCGTCACATAGGGGTTCGCAGCCATAATGAGAATTGCTCGTCTGAGGGACTTCGACGAATCCTGCGGCGGTAAATCGAGTAGAGGCCGGCCGCGCGCAGCCCGCATCGTGACCCTGCGGCGTGAGCAAGCCCTCATATGCTTTGCGAATACCCGAAATATTTGTTGAAAACCCTTCAACTTTGCGTGTTGACTACCCCTAGTTTAGATACGCAAAGTGCGTTGTAAGGCTTCATGCCTTAGGGATGGAGGATCAGAACATTTCACACTCAATTCTCGGAGGCCAATCATGCCGGAACTTGAAGATGTGTTTGAAATAGATGATGGCTATGTGGGGAGCGACTCCGAAGCGGAGGTGCACCGGCTGAATTCAAGCCGTGATGCCAACGCCCGAAACGGGAGTTCCAACCGGCTTGCGGTTCGGCACGCCATAGAGGCGCGTCGCGAACAGCGGCGGATTGCTCGCGACCTGGATTCGATAGAATTCGAATTGGACAACTTCTAGCCATTGAAGTCGGGTACATTCTGCGGAGTACCGTTCAAACCAACTCCGCATGAAGCACCCGACAATCCCCTCGACGCATTTGCTGCTGGTAGGGGGCGGTCATAGTCACGTTCAAGTACTGAAACGCCTCATGATGAAGCCTGCGCAAAGCGCGGGTCTCTGCGTTTCACTCATCGCGCGCGAGGTGCATACCCCTTATTCAGGCATGTTGCCGGGCCATGTGGCGGGCTTGTACGGCTTTGACGAGATGCACATTGATCTTGGTCGGCTGTGCCGGGCCGCGAATGTGCGCTTGATCGAGGATGAGGTCGAGCGAATTGATCCACAGGCGCAAGTCGTCATCACTCGACTCCATCCGGCACTCTCCTACGACTTGCTCTCCCTCAATTCGGGTGCTTCTCCGGGCTTTGACGGTGTTGAGGTGACTGGCGGGGTAACCCCGGTCAAGCCAATCGGCAGATTCTTGACGGCATGGCGTGACGTCCACGCCTCCCTGAGCGAAGCAATTGGTCGGGGAGAGAAGAAATCCTTGGTGGTGGTGGGTGCGGGCGCCGGGGGTGTGGAACTTGCCATGGCGGTCTGCAAAGCCTTTGAAGGCAGCGAAAGCGGACGACTGGATCTCAAATTGGTCGAAGCACAGGGAGAGATTCTGGCTGGTCACAATTCGTTCGCCAAACGTTGGGCGGAAAGAAGGCTGAGCAAGGCGGGCGTTACCATCTTGAAGGGATTTCAAGTTGCAAAATTGGGGTCGAAGTGCCTTCAGAGCACCCAGGGAGAGCAGATTCGAGCCGACCATGTCATGTGGACAACTAGTGTTTCTGCCCCTTCCTTTATACAAGATAGTGGGCTTCAGCTCGATTCGGATGGCTTTGTGAGTGTGAACGAATATCTGCAATCGAGGAGCCATTCAAACGTGTTTGCCGCTGGAGATGTGGCTCACCTAGAGGGCCAGGCAAGACCCAAGTCGGGCGTGTATGCGGTAAGGGCTGGTCCGACACTCGCTGAGAATCTTCTGCGATTTTGTGATGGTCACGCATTGCGACCCTACCGGGCACAAGCGAAAGCTCTTGCCATCATCGGGGATTATCAGGGCTCCGCTGTGGCGTCAAGAGGAGGTTTTTTCGCTGCGGGTAGAGCGGTGTTTCGAGTTAAGCAATGGATTGACCGTCGATTCATGCGCAGGTTTGAGCCTGTCCCCATGGTGTCGGAAGTAGCTGATTGCGAATCTGTGAATTCTCGCATGCGCTGTGCTGGATGTGGTTCAAAACTGCCCGCAAGCCTACTCACGCGGGTACTCAAGCGACTCGATATCCTCGATCAAGAAGACCTGCTTCAAGGGATAGGCGAGGATGCCGCGCTGCTTAGAATAGATCAGCATCCGCTCGCCGTGTCGACCGACCACTTTCCGCAAATGGTGAGCGATTCTTACTTGTTCGGACGAATTTCGGCGCACCACGGCATGAGTGACCTCTTCGCCATGGGTGCGGTGCCCCGTTACGCGCTGGTCAACCTGAGTGTGCGTCTCATGTCGCCGGCGCTGATGGAGGAGGAAGCCTATCTCATGCTCAAGGGCGTCAACGACGTGCTTAGGACGGAGGGCGTGTCATTGGTTGGCGGCCACTCGACGGAAAGCGAGACCACGCAACTTGGATGCACCCTGCTTGGGGAGCTTAGCGAAGGTCCGCTTACGAAGTCGGCGCTTGCCCTCGGAGACCGCCTAATCGTCACGAAACCGCTGGGAACAGGAGTGATTCTTGCCGGGGACATGCGCCTGCTTGCGCGTGGTCGTTGGCTTCAGGCGGCGTTGCGGGTGATGGATCAATCCAATGGTCCGGCAGTCAAGTTGTTGTGGGAATTTGGTTGTGGGAGCTGTACCGATGTGACCGGGTTTGGGTTGCTCGGGCACCTGTCGGAAATGGTTCAAGCCTCTGGTTGCGCCGCCGAGGTATGGCTTGATGCCATTCCGTTGTTGGACGGGGCAGTCGAGTTGGTTGATTCTGGAGTTGAGAGCAGCTTGCAACCCGGCAATGAAGCGGTCCTTGAAAATGTCGAGCTTGTTGGCCTTAGCCCATCGGATGCGAAGCTTCGCTTGCTTATGGACCCGCAGACTTCGGGCGGATTGCTCGTTGGTGTGGGAGAAGGTAAGGCAGGCGCACTGTTGAACGCGCTGCGCGAGACGGGATATTCTCAGGCGGCGATTGTTGGACAGGTCACATCAAACGAATCGCCGGGACTTATGCGAGTGATGGCGTAAGTCTAGTAGGAACGTCCTTAGCCAAACCTAGCCCAACCCTCACCCTGATGCCCGAAATCAAAGGACTCCGGATGCAGGATTTCTGCCGATTCGACTAGGCGAGGGCCGGGGCGATTGAAGTAGTGGTTACCGTCGACAAGGAAGACACTTCGGCTTACAAGCCGTTTTTAGGCGGTGCTTAGGACGGGCTGCTTGCGCTCGCGAAGCACCAGCGGACTGAACATGATCGGCAGGAAGACGAGCATGCTGACGAGCGTGTTGCGGAAGAAGGGAATGGCCTGCACATAGCAGTCCACGAGTCCCGCAAGGTTCAGCGCGTAGCGCTGTCCACCCGCAAAAGCCCAGACTCCGAAGTTGGATACCAAGAAGAAGACCACGGCAGAGCCGAGTCCCACAAAGGCGACTCGGGACAACGGGCGCTGACTACGCAGCAGGAGCCCCGCGGCCACCACAAGCAGCACGGAAAGATAGAGCACGGGCTGACCCGCGTAGAAGCCCCAATCCACCCGGCCGGTCAGTAGCCAGATAGCTATATCTCCAGCAAGATATATGCCGAGGGGAGCCACGAAGGCGGTGGCGCGAGACGCAAAACATGCGGCGCCAAACAGGCAAAGTGGCAGGATTGGCGAAAAATTCCAGGGATAGACCGTGACCTCTGGGTCAAAGGGCATCCCCATTTGATGCAGCACATAGGGGAAGAGGCGACAGCCAAGGGCCACCAGTACAAGCAGGGCAATCGCCAAACCTCGGGGCTGAAACATGCGGAAACTCCTTGTGCGCGTTTCTCAGTCAAAGATCTTCAATAGGCAATGGTAGCAGCAGTAGGTTCATGTGGTAATAGCAGGAGCGGTTCTCGTATTGACGAATGTTGGCGAATGCCCTAGTGAGGTCCTATTGCGGCAGCAGTCGAAAGCCTTCGCGCGCCGCGGCTTGGCCGAGTTGCTTGTCCAAGCACACGAAGCCGACTGGATATTGATGATCTCTGCTCACGAAGAGTGCTGATGCGAGCTGCAAGGCATCGGGTGCCTTGAGAGAATGCGCGCGGAGCAGTCTCTGCGCCAAGCGCTTCAGTTTATTGACCGGAGGCACTTCAAGGCTTGACTGTGCAAGTTGATGAAACTCATGCACAAGGGTCGTTGCCTGCTCTGCAGTGAGCTCACCTTGGCGCTCCAATCTTGAAACTGCGGATACGAACTCGACAGATGTTCCCCACCAAAGGCAAAGTCGTGGGTCCTCTTCCAGCAGTGTTTCCAGACTTTCGAACTTTGACTCGTGCAGAATCAGTGCGACAAGAGCGGATGTGTCCCAAAAATTCAACGATATGGACTCCGGCGTACTTCCTCGCGCTCCGCGAGCAATGCCCCAAGCAAATTGGCGCCTCTAATGGGTGTCATAGTGCGAACAATCTCGATCGGTGACTGGCCGTTTCCGCGAATCAGGCGCCCTTCTCGTGCGAGTCTATCTATCATTTCCTCTTCCGATTCGGCTTCGGCAGTGCTTGAGGCATAGGAGGCCGCCTTTTCGCGGAACTGATTCGTGCTTGTCGGAGTATCGATTGGCACAAGCCGCGCGACGGGTGTGTTGCGCTCGAAGACGAGTACAGAC
>CAZNYE010000527.1:0-3037 GCA_964577185.1 uncultured Pseudomonadales bacterium
TCGGACTCGAGTACCGTGGCACGCTTTTCCCGCTCGGCGCGCATTTGCGTTTCCATGGCGGTGAGCACATCGTGCGGCGGATTGATATTCCTTATCTCGTAGCGCAACACCTTGACACCCCAGGGATTGGAAGCCTGATCGAGCTCTTCCACCACCCTCAGGTTGATATGGCTGCGCTCTTCAAAGGTCTTGTCCAGCTCGATCTTGCCGATCTCGCTCCGCAAAGTGGTCTGGGCAAGCTGCGCTATGGCAAACAGATAGTCGCCGATTCCGTAGGAGGCGTTGCGGGCATCAAGCACCTGCAGGTAGAGCACACCATCGACACCGACCTGCACGTTGTCCGAGGTGATGCAGATCTGTTCCTCCACATCGATCGCCTGTTCCTTGAGGGTGTGCTTGTAGGTGATCTTCTCAATGAACGGCACGAGAATATGGAAGCCCGCCTTAAGGGTTCGCGAATACTTGCCGAGATTCTCGACGACATAGGCGGACTGCTGAGGCACAATGACCGCCGTCTTGATGATGACGATTATGGCGACTATGGCGAGTATCCCCGCCACGATAAGAGTCGTCATGGGTTAGTTCTCCTTGCTTGATTGAACTTGAGAGGATTCAGATTGAAGGTCGGTGATCATCAGATTCAGCCCATCGACCTCGCTGATGCGCGCCTGGCTTCCTTTTGCAATCACTTGATCACTTATGTTGACAGCAGTCCATCGGGAGCCGCGCATTTTGACACGCGTCTCAGCGCCTGGCGGCACTTCTCTTTCCACCGTCACCAGCTTGCCAACGGCGGGGTCGCGAAAGCCGAGCGCACCGCCACGCAGTTTCTTGTAGAGCTTCTCTCTGAAAAACACCATGAAGATGAACGCAAGTATCGCAAAGACGACCCACTGCGCCCAGATGGGCAGGGCTATTCCTGCAAGCCCCGCAATTCCAAGTAGCAAGGCTGCGACACCGATGAAAATAAGATAGAAGGCGGTGTCCACGGCGAGAATCTCGACGCCCATGAGCACCAGTCCAGCGATGATCCAAGCCCACCATGCCATTGGTTCTTATCCTGTCGTGAAAAATGAAATTGAAGCGGTATGACGCTCGCCTTTGTACCATAGATTAAGCTCGTGTGGCGTTCTATTGCGTGATTTACGAGCAATTCTCAATATGGCCGCGAACTCCATTGTGATGGCCTGACCTTTTCGGCGAGTTTGAAATTAAATCTCAATTTCGACACTCCGCTTGGACAGCACCTCCGGCAAGGTTGTCGCTACATGTCCGCAAGGTGAGTGTTGCAACGGAAGACTAGTTTTTGTTGTTTCCACATTGCCTCGGACCCAACAATACACTGACGGGGGCGCGGCCAAGTGCTGATCGAACGGCATTCAGTGGCTTGGCGACATGATCGCTTCCAACGCGCAAGGCATGGTCGACCTGAAGCGCATCCATCGCTTCTCTCGCACCCTAAACCAGTTTGAGCACCGCAAATATCTCGGGAATCTGTTCGAAACCAATACCGGGCGCGTCCGTGAGGGTGACCACACCGTCCTCAAGCGTCATCTCAGGCGCGAACCGCCCAAAGGGTTCGAACACGCCGGGATAGGCTTCATTTCCCATGAGACCAAGGCCAGCCGCCAAATGCAGGCCAAACTGATGCCCGCCATGGGGAATACAGCGCGCCGGCGACCAGCCATTCTGCGCAAGCATGTCGAGTGTCCGCAAGTATTCGACAAGTCCATAGCTCAATGCGGGATCCATCTGCAGATAGTCCGCGTCAGGATCAAGCCCTCCGTAGCGAATGAGATTTTGAGCATCTTCACATGAGAATAGATTTTCGCCCGTTGCGATGGGTGTGCTTGAGGCTGATCTGACCTCACTCAAAGCCGCAAAGTCGAGTACAGCGACGGGTTCCTCGTACCAGCGCAGTCCGTACGGAGCGATCGCCTCCGAATACTCTATGGCCACTTCGGTATCAAAGCGAGCGTTCGAATCCACAGAAAGCCGCTCGCCCTCACGCACCAGACTTAGCACGACCTCAATACGATTCAAATCCTCCTCGAGGCTCGCGCCGCCAATCTTCATCTTGACCTCACGAAACCCCATGTCGATATAGCGACGCATTTCCGTCTTAAGGTCATCCACCGACCCTTGTGGATAGTAGTAGCCGCCTGCCGCGTAGACTTTGACCTCTCGATTACACCTGCCGCTTGAGAATCGGTCCGCGAGCAGGGCATAGAGCGGCTTCTGTTCGCTTTTGGCGAACAGATCCCAGAGCGCCATGTCAAGTGCGCCAACAGCCACCGACCGTTCACCGTGGCCGCCCGGCTTCTCGTTTGCCATCATGACCCGCCAACACTTGAAAGGATCCGGAATTGAGCCATCATCCGAGAGGATTTGCCCGGGCTCGGCCTGCATGAGACGAGGAATCATCCGTTCCCTCAAAATGCCCGACTGTCCGTAACGTCCATTGGACGTGAATCCGTAGCCGACCAGCGGCCTGCCTTCACGTAGCTGGTCGGTTTCTATTGTCACCGCGGATATCGTCATTGCCGAAAAGTCAATCACCGCGTTCTTCATCGGCGAGGCGATGGAAATCGTCTTTTCTCGGATTTCCCTAATCATAAGCGAGCGCTACCAAGGCATGGTTCGCTTGCTATACATGCGTCCCACCTCGGCAGCGTCCTCCCGGCGACCAGCACCAATCATGACACCCCGATCAATCTGCGCTCTGACATTGTCCGGCAAAACGTTGTCCAAAAAATAGAGGCCCTTGTCCCGTGTTACTCGCAGCACCTTGTCTCCGGCCGCCCAAACCTCCTCGGGCACAGGTGGGTCGGCCCTTCCTTCCAGATACCCGTAGGATAACCCCATATCACGAGGGCCGTGTTCCGCAAACGCCAATCCCGGTATGGTGAGGGTCGATTCCACATTGGCGAGCGCCTGACGATCCTCAATCTTGACGCCGAGCATGATCTCGCCCTCCGGGTTCAGTGGCCATACATCAGCCTTCATCAGATAGGCTTCCGGTTCAAGCCCCCAAACC
>CAZNYE010000528.1:0-4150 GCA_964577185.1 uncultured Pseudomonadales bacterium
GATGCGGCTGCCGAAGGGGAAGCCGCGCCAATTGTGCGCATCGATCCGCAATGGCCGCGCGAGGCGCTCGAACGGGGCATCGAGGGCTTCGTGCGACTCGAAGTGCTGATAGGCGCTGACGGTAGCACCAAGAACGTGAAAGTGCTCGAATCAAAGCCGGGCAGTTTGTTCGTGCGCAATGCCATACGCGCCGTGCAGAGATGGAAATTCAAGCCGAGAATCGTGGATGGCGTGGCGGTGGAGCGCTGGGCGAGCACCACCATCGAATTCGAATTGGAGGATTAGTTTGAACGCTGCCCCGGCCTCGATTCTCTGGGTGACATTTGCCCTATGCCACTGCCTAGCCGCCTGGGGTGAGGTTGACGAATCCGTGCCATGGCATCCATTGAATCCCAGCCGAGTGGCCGAAATTCGTGCGGAGCCGCCCACCCTGATGGGGCAGGTGACCTATCAGCGCCTTTCTCGAGCGCATGAACTACTCGGGCAAGCAGAGCTTGAAGATGCGTTGAGTGTGCTCGATAGGCTCGGCACAGGGGGATTGAATGACTATGAGCGCGCTCAGGTTTTCCAGACCTACGGGTTCATTTACTCGCAGGCGGACGATCAGGACAAGGCATTTGATGCCTTCGAAAAGTGCATCGAGCTGGATGCGCTGCCGACGCAGGCGCAGCAAGGAATCATGTATTCACTGGCATCCCATTATTCGAGCGAGGGTCGCTATAGCGAGTCCAACGGCATGATCATAGACTGGTTTCGGCACGAAGGCGAACCCATCCCTGATGCCTATCTGTTGGTCGGCATCAACCACTCCGAGCAGGGTGATTTGCGTGCGGCACTGCCCTACGTGCGGCAGGCAAATGCGCTCGCGGAGTCAGCCCGCGAGCCATGGAAACAGCTTGAACTGGCGCTGCTGTTTGAGACCAGGCGTTACGGCGAAGCCATCACGCTCTTGGAAGAAATGATTGCCCTTTGGCCGGACAAGGTTCGCTACTACGAAATGTTGTCTGGACTGCTCGTTGAAACCGGGGAGGACGGGCGTGCGCTTTCCGCTCTGATGATTGCGTGGCTCGGCGGACTCTTGACCGAAGAACACCTGGTCTTGACGCTTGTGCGTTTGAATCTCTACTTGAATCATCCTGCGCGTGGCGGGGAGATTCTTGAGAACGCAATCGAGCTCGGCCATGTACAACCGACTTTCGAGAACCTTGAGCTATTGCTGAATGCCTGGGCGAGTGCGCGCGAGACAGATAAGGCGGTGTTCGTCATAGGTAGCCTTGCCGAACTCTCAGGGGACGGGGACTACTACTTACGCAAAGCGCTGCTCTTGAACGAGAAGGGAGAGTGGGAAGCTACTGCAGAGGCAGCGGGAAAGGCGATTGAAAAAGGAGGTCTCGAGCGACCTGGAGATGCATGGATTCTGCGCGGGGTTGCGCTCACAGAGCTCGGGCGCTATGAAGAGGCTATTGCTGCATTTGAAGGCGCTGAACGTGACGGCGATCAAGCTACTCGACGCAACGCGGGTTCGTGGGTCAGCTATGCGCGTGACCGCGCCGGTGGATAGCAGGGCGCAGAAATGCAAAGTATCGGCGTAGGCAAAGGGAGAGATGTGGGAGAATTAACAAAGGTACAATTTCACTCACAACGGAAGGTGACGACCTTGGGAGTACATCATGCATAGGGTACGCAACCTACTTGGCCTTACTGCCTTGATCATGTCTGCTCCCTTGGCGCTTGCCGCCGGAGAGGGGCGCATGGTGCTTGAAGGCGACCTGTCTGCGGTCTATACCAATGGCGATTTCGTGCTCTGGACACCGAAACCAAAACCGGAGGCGGAAGCTGGCGCAGCCGCCTCAATGAGCATGTCCATGGAATCCACGTCAAGCGGCGCCCCGGCCGATCAAAAACCGCCCTCCTATGAGTCCACGATCAATGTCATCGCCAAGGCCCCTGTGGGCGAAGACGGCACCTTCCGTATTGAACTACCCGTGCAGAAGCCTCGCGTGGTCTTCTTCTACATTCTCAACTCGGTAAGCTCGGAAGGTTTCCGAATGGCACCCATCAAGGGGCAGAATCTCATTCTTGAACCGGGCGAACTCGTCTTGACCATGAATCAGCGTGCGCGCTATGTGGTGACAGGTGGTAATTACAACGATGCCGTCTTCAACTCTTGGAAGACATCCGAGGAATATCTCGCCGCCATGGATGAGCAGGTACGTCTGTGGAAACCGGTGGAAGGCGAAACCGAAGAAGAGCGCAGGGCACGTGTGGACGCGGCTTCCGCGGCCGCAAGCCGTACCTATGACATCGAAACGGAGGTAAGGGCACGGGTCGCTACCACACATGCGGATCCAATGGTGCGCCGTCTTGTCATCGAGTCAGCCTGGCTGCATGGACCATGGATTCTCGAAGCCCTTCGCGGGCTCGCTGAAATGACACCGGAGGATCCCTGGGTTGTGGAACGACTTATACGCAACGAAGAAATGGCGGCAAGGCGTGCCGAGGCGCGGAAAATCGCAACAGGCACAGAAATCCTCGATTTCACCGCGGACTCTTTGGAAGGCGAACCAGTGCGTCTTTCCGATGTGCGCGCGGACAGCGAACTGGTGCTGCTCGAGTTCTGGGCGTCCTGGTGCGGTCCCTGCCGCGTCGAGATTCCGCACATGAAGCAGGCCTACGAGGAGCACAAGCCAAAGGGCTTTGAAATTGTGTCCTTCACCATCGACAATGACCGCGAAGATTGGGAACTCGCGTCGGAAGAGGAAGGGATTCCCTGGCTCAATCTCGGCATGGGAGAGGAAGCCGAGGCACCCACCGTTTACAGCGTCACGGGCGTCCCCAAGAACTACTTGGTTGACTCAAGCACAGGCGAGATTCTCGCCACCGACCTTCGTCAGCACCATCTCGATGAGAAGTTAGACGAACTATTGGACTGAGCGACATGTCAATTTGATGACCCATCAAAGATCGAGGTGCAGGCGGAGAGCCTGATCGATCTTGTTCATAGTTGGCTGTGGTACTCGACCGACACGGGAGTGAAGGCGTTCAATCGCCACTGCGCGAACTTGTTCCGCCTGAGCCTTCGAGTCATTTGCGAGCCCGCATGCGTGAGCGGACAGTCTGACTTGGAACGGATATATCTTGCGTAGGTTGCTGGTAATCGGCACAACCGCGACGACCCCGCGCTTCAGTGTCGTCGCGCTCTGGTTGGCACTGTTATTGCTCACAACCACCGCTGGTCGTCGGTAGGCCGCTTCGGCACCCACGGGAACGCTGAAATCCACTATCCAAATATCTCCCCGGCGCACTAGTCCGCCGTCCTTAATCGTTCAAGCCATCGCTCGATGACAGGTCCCATGCTTTGGAGTCGTCATCGTCGTTCCATTCTGTCCAAGCCTCAGTGTAATCGTCAATGAGTGCGGTTGTGCGCAACAAGTGCAGGGCCGTTTTGACCACGCCGGAGCGAGTCTTGATGCCCTGCGAGCGAGCGTAAGCGTCAAGGAATCCGACATCTTCCTCTTGAAGGCTGATACTGAGCTTCATCTTCCATACTACCTAGAATGCTGCCAGTGTACTACTCTTGTTGCTCCCGTTTGTAGTACGCTTGAGTGTGTGCAGCAGTTCTCATTTTGGCGTTTGACCTCAACAGCGGAAACGGTCGAACAGTTGCATTGACGCGTTTTGAATGGAAAACACGGGCTTTCGTATGCCGAACATTGAGGTCAAACGCCAAGACGAGAATTGCTTGAGTGTGTGAATTCGTTCGGCGATTGTGCGGACGGTGTCTGCACAATCTATGGATTCTCCGGGTCTACTAGCTGAAGGAACCCTGCGCCGATGTCTTGGGATGTCCAAATCGAAATCGCCCACTGACACATCTCAAGCCCTCTAACTTCCAGCCGACACCGCCTGCCCAGCTTCAACATCGACCACATTGCCTTCGGCATCAATCACGATGACTTCGCCAAGGCCGAGCTCGCGCACGCTCTCTTCCATGACAGAGAGGTCTCCGGCGACGACATAGGTCAGGCGTTCGGGATGAATCAACTCATCGGCGGCCGCGCGAACTTCATCGAGTGTGACCTCGGTAAGTGCCTCACCGTAGATCACCGGATGATCCCAAGGACGGTTCAGGTAATCGCTGGTGGTCAGG
>CAZNYE010000529.1:0-7860 GCA_964577185.1 uncultured Pseudomonadales bacterium
GAACCCGGTTTCCCGCTCCAAGATTTCAGTAATCCAGATGCGAATGCCGTTAGGCAACACGCATCAATTGGCAAGTCCTGTGCCCCAGGACTTTTCAGGAGGCGATTCACAGGCACCAACAAGCCACTTGGCAACCACGCCTACAACATCTCGAAGACCGGTGTGGTCGCCTATACAGAGGCTGTCGCACACGCACGGCGGGAGCTTGAGATCTGTCCAGTGACCGCACACTTGCTCATCCTTGGTTATACATACGCACGTTGCTCAAACGCCCTGTCCATGGGATTCAGCGATTAGCAACCGTCTAATCGGTTCCTGCGCAGCTTTAAGGTCGGCCGGGGACATGCCATCGATTCAAAACGGACACCCGCCACTTCACCGATCAAGCCTCGATCACAATTGCACAACAAGAGGGGGGACAACTCTAGAAAACGAGAGAAATGCAGATCTTTTAGTGCTGGCCGATTACAGTTCCGCCGTAAATTCCACCGGCATATGGATAACCGCGTTAAACCAAATGCTCTTGAGCATTTCCTGCTCACCCACCGGCCGAATATCCGGCAGTCTTGTCAACAACTCCTTGAGAAGCGCGTGCAACTGATACCTCGCCAGACGAGCACCTAAACAGACGTGCGGCCCGGTTCCGAACGACAGCTGCTTGTTGGCATTTTCTCTGGTGATATCGAAATGATGGGGGTCTGCAAACACTTCCGGGTCTCGATTCGCAGCCGGATAGGACAGATATACCTTATCGCCCTTGCAAACCTTCTGACCCCCGATCTCGGAGTCTTTTGTTGCGGTGCGACGAAACTTCATGACTGGCGGCGAGAAGATCTGGCAGCGCCATCGTGTTTTTCCGTTGAGCGGTTGGAACACCAAGACACCGCTTGGCGTCAGGTTCTACAGCAATCCACCCTTCCTGCCGCGCACGAACTCGGATAGGTCCGCCTCAAGAATGACATCTTGAGCGTATTGCGCGCGTGGAGTCGCCTGCATCTCGCTGCCGATGGCTTCACGTGCAAAGCTGTGCGGGCCATCCGTACCAAGGACATATTGGGTTTGAACTCTGGATTCAACATCTGTCTCAAGATCCTTCAGCAGTACTTCGACACGCTCCTCACCGTCCTTCAACCCTATGGCTTCAGTGCGAAACTTAAGCTCAATGAGATCATCTTCGAACACCTGGCTCAGCAGCACGTTTTCCACGTAATCCTGGCAGGTCATGACCGGGACCGTCGGGCTCGTGGTTCTTGGCACAGTGTGGAAGGTCGGGCTTGGAATAGCTGCGCCCTCGTCTTTGGTGAGTGCGTTGAACCATCGATTACATTTGGACAGGTCGCGTTACCACATAGGAAGGAAACTGGTAACACATATTTCCACAATCAGCCGGTCACGGAACCGCGATCCACCAGCGGCAGACTTCTATTGCGTCGAGCGTTTGACGACTATTTCGAATCGGGTGCCTACTTATCGAACGAGGCGCGGATACTTGCGGTGTTGTGCACTCGACACCGCTCGTGTAAGATTGCTGCACTGCGGTAGAAACCACGTTCGCACCGCAGTATGATACCGCAGTTCAAATCGTAGAGCACTCATTCGAGCTCAGAAAAGGAAGCCACGATGCGACTAAGCGTACAAGACGAATATTTCTTGTATTCGGAAACAGCACTCGGTCCTATGCATGGGAGCGCCGTCTCCATCATAAAAGGCGAGGTTCCATTCGGGGTGACCGTTCAGCATATCGCCTCGCGCCTACATCTCGTGCCCCGCTATCGTCAGCGATTGGCGCTTGTTCCATGTAATCTCGCGCACACCAAGTGGGTGGATGATCCGAACTTCGACTTCGCCGACCACCTTATATGCGACCGCCGCCTCATGCCAGATCTAGAGCGAATGGCCGACCACGTCATTGACGCCTTCGGTGAGCTGTCGGCCGCGGCGGAGCACACCATGGCCACAACGGCCAACTGACCAGCGAAAGGAGGTTCCATGTCGGCCAGTACACCTATCGAAAACGCCTTGAATGGTTTTCCACAGGAGGTCACTCTCACCGATGGACGCAAGTTGGAACTTCGCATTGTCGGCAATGACGACCGCGATGCGATTCTCGCCTTCGCTCGCGGCCTGCCGGAACAGGATTTGCTGTTTCTGCGCGTGGACATCTCCCAGCCAGACTCCGTTGACCATTGGCTGAACAACGTTGCCAATGGTGTCACAACTTCCATCATCGCCTACGATGGTGACAAGATGGCGGGCTATGCCACAGTGGACCGCTCCCCGGCGCGCTGGACAAGGCGGGTTGGTGAACTCCGATTGACTGTGGCGCATGAGTACCGTGGCCAGGGTCTCGGTCGTCATCTGAGTGCCAAAATCTTCGACATCGCCCGTAATCTAGGCTTACGGAAACTCACAGCCAACATGACCCCGGACCAAAAAGGTGCTCAAGCGGCCTTCGGCCGATTGGGGTTCATGGCGGAAGCTCTGTTGACGGACTTTGTGGAAGACCGAAGTGGGAATCTGCACGACTTGGTGATGATGACTTTCGATGTCGATGGCCTGGCTGACCACGCCCTCCAATAGAAGACAAGCAATTCTCATTCAGGTTGCGCACTCTGGTGTGAGATGCCTTCAGACCTGATTTCTTGGCCGAATTTCGGACGATTCACTTCTCTCAAGGCCGTGACGATGGAGTTCGCAGCCTTCATGAGAATTGCTGACGAAGAGTGAAAAAAGTGGTTGCATTGCGCAATGTTGTAGTGCACAATACATGCGTGTGTGCAACGCAGCACATCTCACAATCCGACCAACGGAAACATCAACGTAATCAATAAGGAGGTATCTTTCAATGAATCCGTTTGAGCAACAAATGAAACTGGCCCGCAACCTGATGGAACTCAATACCGAGTGGTTCCGTAAGCTCGCTGAGTTTGATTCCAAGAATTTCAGCAGCTACATTCAGTTCAATCAAGACTTTGCCGGCAAGCTTCCGGAGGTCAAAGACATCCAAGGCTTTGCTGAATTGCAGCGCGAGTACGGCAAGCAACTCTGGGACAACACCCGGGCGGCCCTGAAGTCCCGCGTTGAAATGCAGCGCGAAGCCTTTGAAGCCAACAGCGAGATCATTCGCAAGGCGTACACCTGAAGCCGAAGCCGACACAAAGCCACGCGCCAAGCATTCAATCGAGGAATACGTGCGCACAGACGTGCGCACGAATGGCATGGAGCGCTTCTGGAGCATGCAGAAGCTGGCGCACAAGGGAGCGTTCCACAAGCACCTGAACCGCTATGTGCGGAAGTTTGCGTGCAAGCACAACATCAAGGCTGTTCGTCAGTGTAGTCCCGCGTCAGAAGCTCGAGTAGGTGGCCGTTAGGGTCACGAAAATACACGCCCCTGCCACCGTTCCAGCGGTTGATTTCGCCATCCTCCGGACCTCGAGCGGGATGCGTGGATACGGCGTTCAGATTATAGGGGCATTAGTGCCAGAACCCTTTGATCAGACGATCCGCATGCGCTGATGAAAGCACACTGGCACGGCTGTCGGGTAGGATTTGCGTCCTGTATTGGATGCAGGTCATCGACGCGCATGAGCCTCAAGAGACTACTGATCGCTAATCGTGGTGAAATCGCGATACGTATCGCAAGGGCAACCGCTCACCTTGGTATCACCGCCCTTGGTGTCTACTCCAAGGACGACGCCGCCAGCGCCCACCTTCGATTCGTCGACAAGGGCCTATCGCTCTCCAAGCAAGGCGTATCCGCTTACTTGGACGTTGACGAGATCATAGAAGCTGCCACAGGTGAAGACTGCGACGCCGTGCATCCTGGATACGGTTTTCTTGCTGAAGATGCAGCCTTTGCGCGTGCCTGCGAACAAGCAGGGCTGGCGTTCGTGGGACCAAGGCCCGAGGTTCTTGACCTTTTCGGAAACAAGGCCTTGGCGAGAGCACGAGCCGAAGGGCAGTCTGTACCCGTACTGCGCGGAACGAATCAGGACACGAGTCTCGAAGAATGCCAGGCCTTCTTTGCTTCGCTTGGGAAAGAAGGCGCTGTCATGCTGAAAGCGGTGGCCGGAGGGGGCGGTCGTGGTATGAGGCCTGTCACCAAGGCCGAGGACTTAGAAGACGCCTATCCCCGATGCCGATCAGAAGCCGAAATGGCCTTTGGTTCTCCCGAGGTGTACATCGAAGAGTGTGTGACAAGCCCGCGGCACATCGAGGTACAAATCCTAGGCGACAGAGGCGGCAAAATCATCCATCTAGGAACGCGCGAATGCAGCCTGCAACGCAGAAGACAAAAGCTCATCGAGTTGGCACCAGCTCCTGATCTCGAACCTGATCTTGCGGAAGAGATCACGGGTGCCGCCATGAAGCTGGCTCAATCCGTTAACTATTCCTCGCTTGGCACCTTTGAATTCCTTGTCGACCCTAAGCTGCCGAGCGGATTCGCCTTTATTGAAGCCAATGCCCGCGTGCAAGTCGAACACACGGTCACCGAAGAGGTCACTGGCGTTGACCTCGTGGAGGCACAGCTCGAGATCGCGGCCGGAAAGACCCTAGATCAACTTGGCATCTCCGCTCCTATCAAGACCCAGGGCCTGGCAATTCAATTGCGCATCAACGCCGAGTCACTTGGTGCTGAGGGGCAAGTCCGTCCATCGAGCGGGGAAATCAGCGTCTATGAGCCTCCGAGTGGACCGCAAGTGCGTATTGATAGCTGCGGCCACACGGGATTTCGTCCAAACCCCAGCTTTGACACCCTGCTCGCAAAGCTGATTGTGCATTCCCGCGACCCGAGCCCCCCTGCCCTATTCAGCCGCGCGCTTCGCGCCTTGGAAGAATTTCGTATCGAGGGAATCGCGACCAATATTCCGTTACTTGCTGCAATTCTTCGAGACGATGAATTCCTCGCCGGTCCCATTCATACCGAATGGCTCAATCAGCGCTTGCCCCAGCTGCTCGAACAGGCAGACTTCGACACCCCTGCCACAGCGCACCAACAAACTCACAGCAGTTTTGCCGGAGCGCGCATTTCCAGCCACGACCCTCTGGCCGTGTTCGATTTCGGACGCGAACAGGAGTCTAAGGCAAGATCTGTTGCAGACGGATCCAAGCTTCACCAAGAGACCTTGGGCTCGGGCATTGCTGTACGCGCGCCGATCCAAGGCACGATTCTCGAAGTATTGGTTGAGCCTGGGCAAGAGCTCTCCGCCGGCACCAGGGTCTTGCTCATGGAGGCCATGAAGATGGAGCACGAAATCAAGGCGGAGATCGACGGGCGTGTTACAGGTGTTGAAGTGCGCTCTGGAGATGTGGTGGTCGAAGGTAGTCCCCTCCTGTTCATCGAAGCAGGAGAAGTCGAAGCCAAGCAAGACGCAAGCGAGATAGACCTCGACCCTGACCATATTCGCGATGACCTGGCAGAACTCTTCAAGCGACGCGCCTTCGGACTTGACGAAAATCGTCCAGAAGCCGTGTCGAGGCGTCGAGAACGTGGGCAACGCACGGCACGAGAAAATCTCGCCGACCTTTGCGACGAGGGGAGCTTTGTCGAGTATGGCCCCCTGGTACTCGCTGCGCAGAGAAGAAGACGCGACATAGATTGGCTGCGCAAGAATACGCCCGCTGATGGGCTCGTCATGGGCTTGGGGCAAGTCAATGGACACCTGTTCAACGAGAGCAAGGCGCGCTGCGCGCTAGTTGCCTACGACTACACGGTGCTCGCTGGCACCCAGGGGGTCATGAACCACTACAAGCAAGACCGGCTCTTTCATCTTGCCGAACGCCACTCTCTGCCGATTCTCATGTACACGGAAGGCGGAGGCGGCAGGCCAGGAGACACGGACGTAGTCGGCGGCATCGGCATGGACGTATTCACTTTCTCGCAGTGGTCCAGGCTCTCGGGCCTAGTACCTATGGTTGGCATCAACTCAGGCTATTGCTTCGCAGGCAATGCAGCCCTGCTCGGTTGCTGCGACGTGATCATCGCTACGCGAAATTCCAATATCGGCATGGGCGGGCCGGCCATGATAGAGGGTGGCGGCCTTGGCATATTCTCTCCCGGCGAAATCGGCCCCATGTCGATACAGGTGGAAAACGGCGTGGTGGACATACTCGTCGAGGATGAGGAAGAAGCAACCCAAGTCGCCAAGCAATATCTGTCCTACTTTCAGGGTCCGATTCAAGAGTGGGAAGCGCCCGACCAGCGCCGATTGCGGCACATGGTTCCCGAGAATCGCAGACGCATCTACCAAGTTCGCGACATCATCAATACGCTCGCGGACAAGGGATCAGTGCTGGAGATTCGCAAGGAGTTTGGAATCGGCATCATCACCGCCTTTGTTCGCATAGAAGGCCGTCCACTTGGATTCATTGCCAATAATGCCAATCACCTCGCCGGAGCCATAGATTCAGATGGCGCGGACAAGGCTGCGCGATTCTTGCAGCTCTGCGATGCTTTCGATCTTCCGGTCATTTCTCTTATGGATTGTCCGGGCATGATGGTGGGGCCGGAAGTGGAGAAGACCGCACTGGTTCGCCACTGCTGTCGACTCTACAACACAGGGGCAAATCTTTCGGTGCCCATGTTCGGCATCATCTTGCGAAAAGCCTATGGCCTCGGAGTACAGGCCATGTGTGGAGGCAGCTCCATGGTGCCGCTGTTCGTTGCCGCTTGGCCGACGGCGGAGTTTGCTGGCATGAACATCGAGGGATCGATCAAACTCGCCTACAGAAACGACCTCGCCGCCATTGAGAACGCCGATGAACGGCGCGCCAAATTCGATCAAATGGTCGAGCAAGCCCATGATCGCGCAAAGGCTGTGAACGCCGCGAGCTTCTATGGCGTGGACGATGTCATCGATCCTTCCGTCTCACGGGAATGGATCGTCGCTGGGCTTAGGAGCCTTCCGGACGCGCAACCCAGACAAGGGAAGAAACGGCCTAATATAGACACTTGGTAGCGGAGGAGACCTTGTGGTGACCCTGCTGAACGAATACTCCGAATTGCTAGGGCTCGCGATCCTAGTCCTAGGTGTTGGCCTTGCATTCGCGGCTAGGGCCCTGGTCTCCCGTTATGTAGAGCGGGCTTCTCCAACATCTAAATCTTTTGCCACCGCATTTCGCGGTTTGGCCCCCTTCAGCTTCTGGGCAGTGCTCGCAGGTGCGATCGCCCTCTCACTCAATGTGCTCGGTGTGCGTGAAGTATCCGGGCTCCTTGATGAACTGCTGTTTCTTCTACCGCGCCTGCTTGTCGCTGTTGTCATCCTGGGCCTTGGACACTTGATCGGTGCTGGCCTACTTGAGCTGGTACAGCGCCGAGCGCGAGCGGGAACACTGGCTTCGCGCGGCGCCTATTGGGTTGTGGTCGCACCCGCCATCATCCTTGCCGCCCAACACCTTGGCATTGAGGTTACGTTTCTCGCCGATCTGGTGCTGCTTGCCTTCAGTGTGTCTCTCGCAGCCCTCGGTCTCGCCTATGCGCTTGGCTCTCGTGACTACGTGGCCAATCTCATCGCCCGCCGCGAACTCAACAACTATCGTGTCGGAGATCGTCTGCGTGTAGACACGATTGAAGGCACCCTCGTGGAGATTCGCCGTACATCCGTCGTGCTCGCGACGACCGACGGTCTGGCGACCATCCCGGCGTCACGATTCACCAACACCATGGTGGTCCGCTTGACGGAGGCAAGTGAGTGAGCGACGCGCACTTGGACGAACGCACACTTCTTGTTCAATACGCGAGTCGCTTTCCAGAGGAGTTCACAAACTGCATCAGGACCGCTGAGTCGCAGCAGACCCTTGATCTCCTGGGTAAGCTTCCGGAGCAAGTGCTCCCAGCAGTCCTTGTGCACCTTCCTCGTA
>CAZNYE010000530.1:0-7204 GCA_964577185.1 uncultured Pseudomonadales bacterium
GAATTGCGCCATCTCGTGGCCTCCGAAGGAGCGAATATCCAAGCGTGACTTGCCAACTATACCAAGCCACAGTTCGAAACCCTAGGAAAGCTCATTCGGCGAAGGCTTTGATAGCAGCAGGTTCACTCGCTCTGCGACGCGAGCAAGTTCCAAGTCCAGAGGCTCCGGCTCTGAAGCGAACCCATCCCCGAGCAAGGCCGCACGCCCAGAACTGATCAACTGATGATGCACCGCGCCCAAGTCGCGAGCATAATTCACCGCGCCAAGCGAAAAAAGCGCATTGGTCAGGTTTCGAGGTTCGAATCGTTGCGCGCCCTCACCCCAGCGATACAGGAACGGCCGCGTGCCGCGTGCGAGCAGCGAACGCGGCCGCAGCCCAAGGGGCGGAATGTAGAGCGCAAGCGGTCTCGACAATTGCGCCACTTCGAGCATCATCGAAAGGCTGTCGCCGGTCACCACGAATCGGTCGGCAAGACCAAGCAGGGCAAGGTATGGATTGCCTTCAGTTGCCGCGCGCCAAGCGAATAGCCGCTCCTGATTCGGCCTCTCGGCGATGCTCTTGCCGAGGGCATCCACGAGGGCGCGACTTGAGCGCCGACTGGTGCAGTAGTAATAAAACCCTTCCTCCTTGGTAGCTTGCCGAACTCCCTTGACAAGGTCTCCACCCTCGGACGCCCCAAGCGCATAGGGAACCGTCGCACCACCCACAAAGACAGCGGTCAGGGGCCGGGGCAGACCTTCAAATCGACCTTGCCAGTCACGCACCGCCCGTGTAACCCGGGCCTCATCTGGTTTGAGAAAGGGCCAAGGCACACGGCATATCTCAGGCGTATCGGGCACCAAGAACTGCGCGGGCGAAACCGAAAGATCGAATCCTCGACGCTGCCGCGGCCGTCCAATCAAGACGATCTTGGTAAACCCACGGGAACGTTTTTTTATCTCTAGCGCCGCCATGGCGGGCCGCCGCCCAACGGTGATTACCAGCTCCGGCCATGGAGGCGCGAGTCCGTGATTCACGCCTTCGGCGAGATGCGAGAAACTCGCTCGAAACCAGGGTTTTCCCCGCACATAGGCTGGCTTGAATACCAGCGGTTTCTCCTCAAAAGGCAGTTCAACCGCGCTCGCCAAGAGGCGTGCCTGGGCATCATCGCCCGCCTTGCCTCCAGTCAGCAGCCACGCGCACGGCGCATTCACTTGAACACACCCTCCCGATAGAGACGGGCGAAGAAGGGCCAGCCGAATATGAGCGGGTATCTGCGCACCTTCGCGGGCACCTCAATCGCCTGTCCCGAATGGCGTGAGAGCTTCCAAGCGAGATAATCGATACCGTCGCGAAAGGTGAAATAGGCCTTCAGCAGGCGCAACAAGGACAACAGCTTGCCGAGCAGGCCGCGCAGCAACCATTTTGCGCGCCCAAGAGACCTTGCGGTCGCCGACGTGCGCACCCTCCACCTGTCCCCTTCGAACCTTTCCCCTTCGTGCCTGTCCCCTTCGAGCCGCTCAACGCCCGACACCTCTTCTAGCACCAGCGCGGTGAGAGCCTGATAGTGCCCAGGTGCGTGCTCGAAAACCTCTCGCATCCTGCCAGCCCTTTCCGCACGAAGCTCCGTCGCATAGCTCTTCGAAATACCGAGGGTCCACAAGTCTCGCGAAGTGAATTCGCCTTGCATGAGCGGCAGAGTCTCATTGATGAGCCGCATCGCGGCAGCCTTGAACGCATCCTGAATCCGTTCGCCGTGTCCCTCTTGAGCGAATCCATGGAGACCAACGGGTTGCGCGAGCCGCCCCCACACATAGGACTCGAATCTGCGCTTGCAGCCCCGCTCAAAGTCGGCGAGGCTCAAGAGAGAGTACTTGACCCTGGCCAACCCTTCCTTGAGCGGTACTTCGGCGTAGTAGACGTTGGGTGGCAAGAGCCAATTGAAGCATGCCGCCAGGCCCGGTCCATAGGCTTTTCGGTAGCTTTCGACGATGAGATAGAAGTCTACGAGCCCGTCGAAAGGGTCGTCACTTCGTAGGCACGACCCATAGGCGATGCAGCCAACCAAGCCGCCATGGCGCTTGCTCAATTCCGTGCCAATTTGAGCCAGCGTGGAACCAGCCTCGATATAAGTGTCTTCACGTGCGCTCGCGGACATGTCGATCAGGCCAGACGCACGAATTCGATTTCGGGACCAGCTCGAACATTGAGCGCAACATCCTCGCCCTGGCAACGAAAGAGTTCGCCATCAATGGTGAACTTGGAGACGGGCGGGGATTTGATTGTGCCCGCACCGCCGGCGGCATAGAGCGGCGAGGCTTTGACCTCATCCCGTGGTCGGCCACGCAATATGCCAGGAAGGCTTCGCATCAGCGACGGAGCCCCCAATCCGAGCTGCAAAAACTTGAGCGGGGACTCTCCATGCCCCCACCACGGAGAAACGCCCATGAACAAACCATCCAAACAGGTGACCAAGACGAGGGATGATTCTGGTATTCGCGTGGATTCACCGTCCACGAGCAATTCGCCGGAAACCACCTGCTCCCAGTCTGGGCCCTTGAGACCTATTTCCATGACCGTGCCGCCAATGGCAAGCACAGACGCCCCGGCGTCAAGAAACGGCATTCCCCGCACAGGTCGGCGGATCTTTCGATACCTGCCAACCGCCGCCGGCCCGGCACCGATCGCGAGAAAGAAGCCGGCGAGTGGAGCCTGCGCCTCGTCCGGTTTAATCACCAGCGGCTGCTTGGTCCGGGTTGTTGGCGCTGGCAGGCTCTTGGTCAAGGCGGCCACGGCTTCGGCCAGCCCCAGCCGACCACCGATATCGGTCGATGCCACGTTTGTCGAGCCCGCCGGCAGCAAGGCGAGCATCGGCAACCGCTCGGCTCGGGAAGCAATCAGTGCACTCATGCCCTGCTGCATCGTGCCGTCGCCTCCAGACAGAATGAGCAGGTCCAGCGATTCGACCAATTCCGCCTGCAGGATGTCCGAAAAGTCCTTAGAGCCCTTGGTTTCGACATAGATTGCCTTGGAGATACTTGAAAGCGCCGGGCCGAGACTCGGCAGCAACCTGCGGTTGCGCGCCGCATCCGGATTGCAGATACAACCTATGCGCAGCGACCCCACTTATGCCTCCGGGCCGGGCGCCGAAATTTCAAAGCGCAACCTATCAAGCGCCCTGCTCCCTGTTCCATCGAGCTCGCGCGCCTCGGCCTCGATGCTCCAGCCGCATTCAAGTTGTTCCACCTCGAACAGGTAGTAACCTGCCTTGTAGCGTCCTTCAGCTGTTCCAAGAGAAGCGGCGGAAGGGGCACAGAGGACAGGGATGGCTCCGCACGGCCCCTTGAGATCGTGCCGCATCCAGCGGTGATTGTGTCCATGCAGCACCAGTTCGACACCTTCACTCGCGATGATGGCTCGAAGCGGCTCGGCATCGAGCAAGCCTCTGCGGGGTGAATCCACCGAGGCAGCCGGACAGTGATGCACAAGCACAATCCGACACAACCCCTGCTTACGACATCGCCTCAAGACGTGCGGCAATCGTTCGAGCTGGGCGGAACCTAGGCGTCCGCTCGCGAGAAGTGGAGCTGTGGGCACTGCTGAGGAAAGACCAATGAAGGCGAGGGATTCGTAGATTCGCACGAATGGGAACCCGGATTCTTCACCCATCCATTGCTGCCACTTCTCCTGCCAATAGGCAGGCAGTCCTCCCAGATAGATCGAATCATGGTTTCCGGGGATCAAGCACAGGCGATTGGTACCCGCAAATTCGACCAGCCAGGTTCGCGCCTGTTCGCACTCCGACTCGAGGCCAGCCTGTGTGAGGTCTCCGGTCAATGCGAAGAGGTCGGTGTGTCCCGCGGCATCTCGCGCAAGGGCTTCAAAAATCTCGCGCTTGTACTTGTGACGTCTATTGAGCTTCCAAGAAAGCACACTGAGCGCACGCTTATTGAAGATCTCGCGCCATTTCGTGAAACGCGGTTCAGTGAAGTGTGGATCCGACAGGTGCGCGAATTTCACTGGCTGATTCACTTCCATCAGGTCACTCTACCGCCTGTTGCTCCAGTATTCGTGCGCACTCGGCAAGATCTTCAGGCGTATCCACATCCAGCGCCAGCAAGGGAAATGGCAGCAGCACCGGCTGCAGGCGGACACCGAAGCGCCGCGAAAGGCGGGTGAGCGCATCTTCAAGACGCAATCGTCCCATGCGATACAGGAGCGCGTTCACCAAACCCAACCTCGCCAGCATCTTCCAAGGGCGCTTGCGCTCGGATTCGGTCGCCTGCCAAGCATCGCTTACAAGGCGCGCGGACCCGCTACAAAATGCAAAGAGATTGCAGGTGCAAACTTCCACATCCGAGAAACCGAGCACAGTTCTCTGGGACTTTGGGACCGCTTCCAGCACTCCTTTTGCAGGAGTTAGCGCGAGGCAGAGGCTCGCACCGGAGGCTTCCGAATCCCGAAGAAATCGCCCTACCCATTCAGTCCGCAAGAGCGCATGATCGGAAGTGGTCACCAGCACCGGCACCTGCTCCGAAATGAACTCAAAAGCGCGGCTTAGACTCTTGGCGGGCGTGGTCTCGGGCGGACACCAAGTCAACTTGCATGGCATCCCCAAATCTTCGAGACACGAGGCCAGCAACTCTCGCTCGCCAACCACCACTAGCCTATCAATCTTAGGTTCTGCGACCAGCGCCTTCACCACCCGCCGTATCATGACTTCGCCCGCAACTTCGGCCAGCGCCTTGACCGGTACGCGGCAATGCGTCGCGACCGGGTCACCGGCTTCACGCGAACCAGCAAGCAGCACCGCCGTCCAGTTCAATGTCTACAGGTCCTTTTGGTACATGCGGTAGCGCCTATAGATTTCGCCCCCAAAAGCCTCAGCCAACGCTCGCATCCCGCGGTTCTCCTCCAGAATCCAAGACATCTCGATTTCCTTCGCGCCACGTGCATGGGCGGCCCATCGCAGCGGGTCGCACACCGCAAAAGCAAGCGCGAGGCCGAGCCTCGTGCTGTGAAAGACTCTGCGCACACCCATCAAAGGAACGCGCACCGCCGAGGGATGTTTCACTTTCAGTCGCCAGAGGAGTTTCGCCCAGCCGAAGGGAAGCAACCGGCCATTCAGATCGGCAATGGCCTCATTGATATCCGGCAACATCACGCCAAAGGAAGCCGGCTCTCCATCGAGTTCGGCGATCTGTATGTATTCACCTGGCAAAATGAGCGTAAGTTCCCGTCCGATCTTCTGAAATTCCCCTTCGGTGAAGGCTACGAAGCCCCAGTTGTCATACCAGGCATCATTGAACAGTTGGCGCAGCAACTCAAGTTCGTCCTCCAGCTTGCGCCGATTCAGACGACGCACCCTGACGCGCGAGCCCAGTCGGCTCAAGAGCCGCGTCATGGCACTAGGGGGCGCAAAATCCGGCCGCACCCGGTACGCCAAAAGGTCCACCGCTTTGCCGTAGCCCAATCGCTCAAGCTGTTGTGGCACGTAGGGAGGACCGTGCGGCGTCATGAATCTGGGCGGGGTGTCAAATCCCGAAATGAGCTGGCCAATTTCTTGATTGATCCCAAGGTTGAAGGGGCCGAATACTCGCTCCATGCCCCGCTCGACCAGCCAGGATTCTGCCGCCGCCGTGAGTGCCGCAAATGCGCGCTCATCGTCAATGCAATCCAAGGACCCGAAATAACCGGCGCAATCGCCGTGACGCTCTTGATGCAAATGATCGACCTGCGCGGTGATGCGCCCCACGGGACGGCCTGAATCACTCGTGCGATAAGCAACCCACGCCTTCCATTCGGCGTGCTCGCAAAAAGGGTTGTCGTTGGAATAGTGGGACGACCGCTCTAGCTCAAGTTGTGGAATCCAACTGGGGTCCTGTTCGTAGAGCCGATTCGGCACGCTTACAAAAGCGCGCCGTTCAGATCGATCCTGGACTTCCAAGACCTTGAATTCAGTCGCCGATGGTGTTCTCATCTGTGTAGCATACTCCCATGAGCTTGACTCGCTGTGCCATGCTCTCAACAAAACTCGCATGGGCACCGAACGAAATACCTACTGGCCAGTCGATCTAGCCAGAGCGCAGGAAAGCGCTACCACCATTGAATCTTGCGATTTTCTTCATTTTATCTACATACTCTTGACATTTTGAGAGATACACGTGTAGAGTGCCAGAAATACGCATGGATGAGCCGAATCATCTGGTGAAGAATCTAGAGTCTCTAGAAGGGCTTGTAGACCTTGTAGACCTTGTAGACCTTGTAGACAATAAAGGCGATCAGGGTTTTACGGATAGAGCCTTTTTGCCAAGCGCATCCGAGCCAGAGTTTCTCGGTCAATTGGCTGGAACCGAGTAGGACTAGGATAGTATCAGGCCACCATGAGTGTATTGCCGAGCCCAGTCAACGAAGGGGAGTGTGCGGATGCCGCTGGGTGCCAAAAAGAGGGCACCCTGCGGCGATGCGCATGAGTTTGCGCATGTAGACTTGTAGTAGACATGTCGTGGTCTTGCCGTGATAGGACGATGGCCTTTGCGCAGTAGCGCGATAGGTGATAGCCCGATAGGTGATGGTAGGTGATGGATTGTGAACAGGAGCATGCTTAATGAATGACAGCAGGATAGGCGAGGCGCCGAATCCAGCTTGCAGCAGGCTGGCATTTCGCAGTGCTGATTTCAATTCCCTCGCCGAGGCACTTGACTATGCTGCCGAAGGCGGCAATGCGATGCACTTCTATGATAGAAGTGGGAGCTTGTCTCGTGTCCTTTCCTATCCAGACCTTCGCGACCAGGCCATGCTGGTTGGCGCTCGGCTCGCCGGACTTGGTCTCCCGCGCGGCGCCCGCGTAGCGGTGGTCGCTGAAACTCGACCGGAATTCGTGGTCTTCTTCTTCGCCTGCCAATATGCGGGCTTCGTTCCCGTGCCGCTTCCCGCTGCCTTGAACCTCGGCGGGCATCAGGCGTTTATTGAGCAAACCAAGGCGATGCTTGACCTGGTGGAAGCTTCCGTAGTGGTTGGCTCGGAGTACTTTGAGGCGTATCTGCACGAATGCGTAGCAGAGATGCGTTCACAGACATCAGTCAAATTCGTGGGCAACTTTGATGCGATTGACCGCTTAACGCCCACAGATCAGCCACTCGTCGCCATACGTCCTGATGAAATCGCCTATTTGCAGTTCACGTCAGGAAGTACCAGATTCCCACGCGCGGTTATGGTCAAGTC
>CAZNYE010000531.1:0-2052 GCA_964577185.1 uncultured Pseudomonadales bacterium
CGAAAGGGATACCGACGCGCCTTCGCCGACTTCGATGTCGAACGAGTTGCTCGCTTCAATCGGCGCTCCGTTGAGCGGCTCTTGAGCAATCCGGGCATCGTGCGAAACCGACTCAAGATAGAGTCCGCAATCAACAACGCGCGGAGGTTTCTTGCTGTGCAAGAGATGTTCGGCAGCTTTTCGGACTACATCTGGCGCTTCGTCGAGGGCGAACCGATCATCAATCAATGGCGAGCGGAAAACGGTGTCCCGGCAACGAGCGCGGAGTCAGAGCAATTGAGCCATGACCTCAAGGCGCGCGGCTTCCGCTTCGTTGGCTCCACGATCATCTACTCACACATGCAGGCGACTGGGCTCGTCAACGACCACATCATCGGCTGCTTCAGGCACCGGGAATGCGCAAGTGCCCACCGCCGAATGATGTCACCACCACAAATTGTCCGCAAATGTTCAAAGGACTCCGACCGTCTCATATAATGAAGAGGCGAATGTGATAGTGGGTCAATGGTGAATACCATGTTGAGCCGTAGCGTCCACCGAAGATTGACGGAGTTTATGCTGCGTCATGACGAGAAGGAAAGCCCAATCGCATTTGTTGGACGTGAACAAATTCTGGCCTCCATCAACGCTGTCGCGGGCATCCTCAAACCACCTTTGCCGAAGGCGAAGACCTTCGTTATTCAAGGTGCGCCGGGAGCTGGCAAGACTTCACTGGTGTTTGAATCGAGCAAACGTCTCAAGCAGTTCGGGGTACGCTCCGCCGTGTGCGCAAATCCCTCGGGCGATGGAGAAGTAGAAGAACTTCTATTGGATACCGCAGCCGAGCTAACCGGTGTTGACCGAGAAGGATTGCTGCGCTCACATAAGAAGGAATTCGCGGGCGCGGTCAGCGTCGATGGTCTCGGAACTGTAAGCGGGAGCTATGCCCGTGAAAACACGGAACGTATGCTTGGAACCATACACAACATAATTCGATTGACGAACAAGCCTGCAAAGAATCCTGTGGTGGTGTTTATCGATGAGGCACAGAATGTCCGAGAGGGAAGTATCGCGGCGGCTTTCATCAATACCCTTCATGGACAGTCAAGATACCCGTTGTTACTTGTCTGCACAGGGCTTGCGAATACCTATGACCAGCTCGAAAAGATCGGCTTGACACGACCTGTTGATGACCATGTTTTCCCTCTGGGCGCCTTGGCAAAGGAGGAGACAATGAGCGCTGCGCAACAATCGCTTGAAGCGATAGTGCTTCTGGGGGTCAAGGGTTCCACACCATCCCTTCACGCTCTGGCGAAAGAGATCGCAGTTGCATCAGACAACTGGCCGCGTCACCTCACTTGCTATTTGCAGGGTGTCTGCAAAACGCTGTTGACGCAGCCAATGCCGACGTTCAGCGCTTTGAATGTCGGCGAGGCACTTGAGCGAGGCAATGGATTGCGCGAGAACTATTATCGAAGAAGGCTTCAATCCAGCGGATTGCCGCCGGCCATTGTTGCTTCCTTGTACCGCAGGTTGCGTGAAGCGCGCATTTCACGAAAGGAGGCCGCGGGCATTCTTGAGAACAGCATTCAAACTGAATCGTCGGAAGCGGGGCTGATATTGCGACGCGATTTTCCAACGGGGAACGAGGCTATTGAGCAGGCGTTGCGTTCGGGCATTGTCACAATCAATGAACATGGGTCCTGCACGGTTCCAATTCCATCAATGGAAGGTTTCGTGATTGAGAAGGCGTGCGAAGAAAATGGCTTTGATTGAACATTCAAACGCAACTACTCGCCCCCCTTGACACTATAGGAGAACGCCCCTGTTGAGGGCGCACGGAATGGGGAGGCACGCCATCGGGACGTAGCGGCTAGTTCCTATAGTGTAGAGGGGGGCGAGTAACTGCTGTTCTGCCCATGCTGCTGTCCCATGCTGCTTGGAAATCTCCGAATATCGGTATACTATGCGGCGATGGTGCCTCAGCATCCGCTGGTCGGTGAATGAGGCGAAGGGAACGAAAGATACTCAAGACATCTAGTTTTCAACACAACACAGTCGCGCAGTCTAGGG
>CAZNYE010000532.1:0-7038 GCA_964577185.1 uncultured Pseudomonadales bacterium
GTTTGGTAGCCCCGTGGCAATTCGCTGATGAACTCGTGTGCGCCGACCTTGCGAGCGGCTTCCTCGGCGCGCTTTTCCGTCACTCGTGGATTGGATAGCGCGATATTGTGGTAGATGGAGCCTGCGAAGACGTGAAAGTCCTGCAGCACCACACCAATACGTGTTCGAAGGTCGCGGCTATGTATGTGATTGAGGTCTACGCCGTCAAGGAAGATGCGACCCTCATCGAAATCGTAAAAGCGTGCCAGCAGACGAATCAGGGTACTCTTGCCCGACCCCGTTGGACCCACTATGGCGAGCGATTCTCCTGGGTCAATGGAAAAACTGATGTCGTGCAGGACTTGCGTATCCGCGACATAGCTGAAGTCGAGGTTGCGGAATTCAACCTCACCCTTCAGTCTCGCTGGCAGACGTACCGGGTTCTCTGGTTCGTGTATTCGCTCGTCCCAATCGAGGGCCTGGAATATGCGTTCGCCGCTGGCCATGGCGCGAAACAAGAGGTTGGTCTGCTCGCCGAGCATGACCACCGGGTAGAACAGCATGTCAAGGTAGCGGGTGAAGAGAATCAATGCGCCGAGCGAGATGTGTTCTTGGATAACCGCCCCACCGCCGTACCAGACTACGATGCCGACGGCCGCTGCTGTTAAAGAATCGATGAAAGCGTGATACAGGGTCTCGATGCGCATGGAGCGGGTTTCCCAATCGAGATTCTCTTGGTTGACCTCCTGATAACGACGAAGATTGAGGGATTCCCGACGGGAGAGTTGCACCACGGCAAGCCCCGAGAGATTTTCTTGGAGGTTTTGATTGAGGGCAGAGACGCTCTGCCTGACCTTGCGAAAGAGCTCTCTGGATGCGCGTCGAAAGAGGGCGGTCACAAGACCCACCAGTGGCAGTATGCAAATGAGTAAGAAAGAGAGTTTGATGTCGATTGAGATGATGATGATGAGCGCGACCAGAAAGGGCACAAATTCACCCACGAGGCTGCCGATACCGCGAAACGATTCAAACAGCGCCTCTATGTCATTGGTGACGCGCGTCATGACGCGACCAACATTCACGTTGTCATAGAAGGAGGAAGGCCGGGTCAGGAGATGCTTGAAGAGATCTCGCCTCAGATCGCGCAGACCATTGAGGACAGCGAGTGTCAGCTTGAGGGTGTGTTGGTGACGAAGGATCGCCCACGCAAGCTGCAGCACCCCGTAGATGAGGCAGGCGGCGGCAATCGGGGACAAGTCGAGTAGTCCGGATACCCACTGCTGCACGGCGACCATGCCGAGGGAAGGGGTCTCTTGGGTGCCGAGAATGATGTGATCTATGACCACCACAGTGAGCACTATGGGCATTAGCACGGCGAGGAGCGAAGAAAGCAACACCAGCACGGCGCTGGCAAAGAGTGTCATGCGGTAGGGCTTCAGCCATTTCCACAACCTGCTGAGCAGGTTGAGGTTCAAGAGTTCGCCCGACAGGTCTGCATCAAATATGGAATGGTCGCGCGCCGGCGCTTTGCTACTCATGCGCTCGCCCCCAGCGAGTCCCAGACTGAGTCCACATCCCGCCTGCCTTCGCTTTGCAGCATCTCCAAGGCCGCGAAGAGTCCGCCGCGGGCGAGGAGTTCACTTGGGGGCCCAAGTTCGACGATGCGACCATGATCGAGAATCATCGCTTGATCGGCATGGCGAGCGGTCGACACCCGGTGAGACACTAAGAGTGTCGTCTTGCCTCGGCGGAGTTGTCGCAGGCCGGCGAGAATGCGGTCTTCGGTTTGTGTGTCCACGCTCGCGAAGCAGTCATCAAGCATGAGCACAGGCGCATCTCGTATGAAGCCGCGAGCTAGGGTCGCGCGCTGCTTCTGTCCACCAGACAGAGTCGTGCCGCGTTCTCCGATCACTGTGTCCAAAGTATCTGGCAATTCGCGTATGGCTTGGGCGAGCGCGGCCGATTCCGACGCCATCCAGATTTCATCATCGTCGCGGCTGAGGTCGTCGTAAGTGAGGTTCGTTCGAAGTGCCTCTCCGAAAAGGAAGGCATCCTGGGGAACGAGGACGACTTGAGACCGCAAACGCGCCAGTGGGAAATCGCGTATCGGACACCCGTCGATGAAGACTGTGTCATCAGGGGTGTCGAGCAGACGAACCAAGAGGTTGAGCAGTGTCGACTTGCCAGAGCCCACACGTCCCATAACAGCGATAGTCTCGCCCTGTTCGATCTCAAGAGAGATGCCGTCAATCGCTTTGATGTCCGTGCCGGGATAGGCATAGCTGACATTTATTAGGTGTATCGCACCTTGAATGTGTTGAGGTGCGCTGTCTCTCGGGCTATCCGGTATCTCCGGGTCGAGATCGTAGACCTCGAAGAGCCGGGTTGAAGCCACCGCGCCGCGTTGAATCAAATTGACGATAAAGCCCGCAACGCGGAAGGGCTGTACCACCATGTTGAGGTACATGACGAAGGCGAGTAGCGTGCCGATCGTGATTTGCCCTTCAAGTGCGAGTGTGCCGCCAACCCCCAATATTATTAGGGTGGAGATGGCCGCGAGGCTGGGCATCCAGGAAACCATGTGCGAATTGATGGCCGACTGCTCGTAGAACGCGTCGGCGTAGACTTGGTTGGTGCGCTGGAAACGGTCAAGTTCGTGCTCTTCCTGCACCATGGCCTGAATGGTGCGTATACCCGACAGCGACTCTTGGACGTGGGTGCCTAGGTCCGAGAGGCGCTCCTGCACATGGGCTGAGGCGATGCCCATGCGCCGTGAGCAGTACCAGGCGTGCACCACCACGAAAGGCAGCGGTGGCAACACGGCGAGTGTGAGCATGGGCGAGAGGTAGAGCATATAGCCGAATCCCACCAGGGTCGCGAACACAAGAATCACCAGCAGGATGGTGCCCATGGAAAAGAGCCTTTGGATGAGGGCTATGTCGGCGACGGCGCGAGTCATCATGTCGCCAATGGTGTGGCGATTAAAGAAGTGCACGCCCTGATGCTGCAGGCTGCGGTAGAGGCGCTCACGGAGGTCAAAGGAGACGCGCAGACCCACGAGTCGCACGGTCATGCGCGCGAAGCTCACAACGCCGAACCGACAGAAGACGGCGGCGAAAATGGCAAGGACAAGGAGCGCCACATCGGGGTTTCCGTCCGCAAGCCGGTCTATAGCCCTCGCTAAGAGCAAGGGGACGCTGCCTTCAAGCAACCGGGCAACAAAAAACGCCGATATGCCGAAGATCAGCAGCCAGCGGTTCTTATGGACATACTCGCGCAGACGCGATAGGGCTCTCAGCACGAGATGTCTCCGGACTTCGGGAGTTCCAGGTTCTTGCGAAACGGAACATGTTCGAGAAGACCATCCAAGTGAGCACTCACATGGGCGCGCTCGTGCTTGAGGTAGTCCTCCAAAGCGAGCCGCAATCCTTCGTGCGCTATCCAGTGCGCGCTGTAGGTGAGGCTTGGAACATAGCCTCGCGCAATCTTGTGCGCCCCTTGCGCACCAGCTTCTACTCGCTGCAAGCCCGTGGCGATGGCGAAGTCCATGGCTTGGTAGTAGCAGGCCTCGAAGTGCAGGAACTCGTGATCTTCAATGCAGCCCCAGTTGCGTCCATAGAGCGCATCGCTGCCAATGAAATTGATGGCCGCGGCGATTTCGCGTGAACCGCGCTTGCAGAGGATGAGGAGTATGTTTTCGGCCATTCGCTCGCCCACGAGGCTGAAGAACTCCCTGGTCAGATAGGGCGAACCCCATTTTCGTGAGCCGGTGTCCAGATAGCAGCGAAAGAAGAAGTCCCAATGGGCCTCGGTGAGGTCACTGCCGGTTACCCACTCGATAGAAAGTCCAGCTTCTTGCACCGCGCGCCGCTCCCGCCGGATGTTCTTGCGCTTTTTCGACGAAAGCTCCGAGAGGAAGTCGTCAAAGCTGTCGTAGTCACGATTTCGCCAATGAAACTGTTGATCTGTTCGCTGAAGCAGGCCAAGCTCACCGAGTTCGCGCCATTGCTGCTCGGTCGGGAAGGTAATGTGAAGGCTCGATGCCTTGACTTCCTTCGCAAGTTCCGTCGCGGCGCGCAGGAGCAGTGCGCGCAGCGAAGCAGCATGCGCGCCCCGGCGTGTTAGTAAGCGAGCTCCCGTGACGGGCGTGAATGGAATACTGCATTGCAGCTTCGGGTAGTAACGACCTCCCGCCCTATAGAGGGCATCCGCCCAAGCGTAGTCAAAGACATACTCGCCTTGAGAGTGATTCTTGAGGTAAAGCGGCATCGCCCCGCAGACCTCCTTGTCTCCTGAGGAAGCCACCAAATGCAGCGGCTGCCAGCCGGTACTTGCCCTGACGCTGCCACTCGACTCCAGCGCCTGCAAAAAATCCCAGCGTAGGAAGGGATTTGCCGGGTAGGGGTGATGTTCTGCGGAGGCACCCTCGGCTTCAATCGCGCAGGCATCCCAAGCCTCTCTAGAGACTTCAGAGAGTCCTTGCACCATTTGGACGCGGATTGGCTCCTCGGGTGTCGACATCTAGTCTGATGCGCCTAGTCTAGCGCTCAGGAGACGGATTCTGTTCGAGCAATCGAAGCGCTCTCTCGAACAATGCTGCCAATTGACCGATCATGAACGATTTGTATTCGGCGTTGTCAATGGTGTTTTGAGCACGAGCACTTGGCAGAAACCGTTTCAGTGTTTCATTGAACCCCTTTGAATCCAAGATGTGAGCGAGTTCCTTCAGCGTTTCACGTACCGCTGATCGGTAGATGGACAATGAGATATTCTCTTCCTTCACCTTCCGTTCTAGCTGATCGAGTACAGCACCATCGTCAATTCTCGACAAACAGTGAAGAATATCCCATGTGTCACGAAATCTTGGGTTGTCTTTTCGCGTGGCCACGGAGAGAGGAAAGGCGATTACCTTGTCAGCGCAGATATCTGCCAAAGAAGCAGCATGAATAAGAAATGGTCTAGTCGAACTATCAATATCCATGAAGGCGTGTTTTACAAGTTGTTGCGCGCCCGATGGTGGTCGTTCTTTGTTGTCGAGTTCAATCTTGATTCGCTCGATCGTCTCTCGACTTTGTCGGGTGCGCTTTCTTGTAATAGACCTTACCCACCAGCGGTTTATTTTCAGCGGATCAGAAGAAATCTTCTCCGGGGATTTGACCTCCGATTCAATCCCCTGTTTCATGAGCGCCGAGCATATGGCATTAGGCATTTCGCGAAGCAATTTATTTTTGTCTGCACTGCCGCCGAAGAAATCAAGATCTTCACTGAAACGGTCTCCGTTGTAGCAAAGGCGAATGCATGTGCCGCCCTTAAATGTCAGGTCTTGCAACAAGCCCCTGTCGCTCATTGCCGATAGAATCAAGTGGTGAAGAAGCTCCTTTTGGATGTTTCTGAAGCAATTGAGCAATTCTGGGCGTTTTTCAATCACCCTCATCGCCTGTTCGTAAATGATACTCACGCCGCCTCATCCCATTCATGCTTGGCGTGCCTATGGTATTCATCGTCCACGAGGTGAAGCATGTGCGGGCGTGATCGTTTGAGATCTTCAAGCGCGAGGTCTGGCGAAGCCACAAAGGTATCGCTGTATTCCTCATAGGCAGTCTCTGAGAGTATCTTACGTGCACTGCGGTTGGTATGAGTCAATTCGATCACACCATATCGGGTTGAGTATCTGCCAGTTGCACCGGTTGTGGCGAAAGTTGAAATTACAGGCACTTGATTGATCGAACCATGTTCAGCAAGGGCTGATTCGTAACTTAGATACGATAGATGTCCAGGGCGAATGTACCGAACAATTCGTCCAATGGCGTCAAACCCCATATCTGGCGCGGCGCGGTTCAGGTAAAGGTTACGTGTGATGCGTTCGAGCAAACCGACTTCGACGAGCACTCCAATTCCTTTCGCGAAGGCGGCCGTTCGGTCCCCATAGAACAACTTGCGAAGGTCCTGATAGGTCAGCAAAGGGAATACCCTCCCTTCGCCGAGCAGGACATGGATGCCCTCTCGAATGGTCATGTCATTGATCCAGCGAATTATTTGTATTATACCTTTTGGTATATTTCACGGGTCGCTGTTACATTGGAAGATGTAGTTCTCCAGAGTGACGTGGGGATTCTGGACGTGTTCAGAGAAGGCTCGCACTCGAAGCATGCGTGACGCATAGTCTGCTGATTCAAATGGCTTCGATTGCAGGAGAATGCATTTGGTTGTGGAAAGACTAGATTCACGCTCTGTTGACGTCGGCCTGACCCAAGCCGCGATTCGAGCTTCGATGGAGAGCCGTCTACGCGCAGCGCGCTTGTTTGACGAGCGACAAGACGCATCCCTGTTCGTGAACACCGCCTTGATTCGCGGGGTGTTCAGCACAGGTCTGGAATACCAATAGATGGATTCCGACCTAGCGTCTGGAGTGACTGATCGTGCCGAGACTTGGCAAAACGGCAGCAATGGAACGCATGGTGGCGATCACGGGCACACAAGTTGCCCCTAGTCTGATCCGCCAAACGTGAGAAGCTTGGAACTTGAGGCTGCTTGGGATTCTGTTGGCCAATATAGCGAAACGCGGGCCGTAGCCCGCGCTTCTATGTGGTGCTGGTCTAGGCTTGTTAACCACCCGACCGCGAATTCTGATCACGTATAGTATAACTCACCATCGAAATCAGGGAGACCCGCAAGAAACCCGCAAGAAATCAGCAGTTCCCGCCAGTGGGTTATTGCCATTGAACGGGGACGGGATTGCGGTTCGATGAAGGTTTCAAGAACTTGGCGGGGAGGGATGCCCCCCGGCGGGAGCCGGATATGTCTTTTCGCCACGCTGTTTCGCTGAAGAACCAACTCGTCGCACAGCCGGCCGCGGCGGGCCGGGGTCAGTAGCTGTCGAGGGGTTCCAGCACCCCCTTGGCGCGCCCGAACGCGATTGCCTTGTAGAGCGCCTCCCAGTCGGGGACGATGAACTACAGGAACAGGCTGCGCAGCCGCTCCCAGAAGTACCTTGCGCGGCCCTCCTTCTTCCGCGCCGCCCGAAACCCGCGCGGCAGCGCTGCCGCGCCTGGTCTATGA
>CAZNYE010000533.1:0-6746 GCA_964577185.1 uncultured Pseudomonadales bacterium
TTGAGCGCCGATTCCTATCTCGCTCGTATTCCAGCGTCGGTTGTCGGAGAAGTGCATTTGGCTGGCCACTCGCTCGTTCCCCTCACACGATCAGGAGAGCGAACCATCCGCGTGGATGATCATGGCAGCGAGGTATGCGCCGAGGTCTGGAAGCATTACAGGGATTGGCTTTCTTACCAGGAAGACATTTCAGGGCTCCACACTCTCGTTGAATGGGATACGAATGTGCCGGAGCTGGAAGTCCTGTTTGAGCAGGCAAGGCTCGCGAGCGACATCATTGAGGAGGTTCGTGGTGTCTGATCTCTCCGCGATGCAGGCTGCGTTCGGAGAGGCTCTATTCGGAGAGTCGCCCGCAGCGGCTCTGCATTGGATTTCGGATGATGATGGTCTTGCGAAGAACCGTCTCCTCATTTACCGAAGAAACGCGCAAACCAGTCTGCTTGAATGTATGAAGCGCCGCTATCCACGCGTTCGAACGTTGCTTGGCGATGCGATCTTCGACGAAATCGCGCGCGGCTTCGTGTGTTCGCATCCTCCAGTTGATGAGGCTTTGATCAATTACGGATCTGGGTTCTCGGAGTTCCTTGACGGCAGGCGACTCGAAGACGGAGCGCGGAGCAATATCGCACCCTGGTTGCCCGACCTCGCCAAGCTCGAACTCTATTGGCACGAGTCATATCACGCGCGCGATCAGGCGAGCCTAGGGGCTGGCGATATTTCAGGCCATGACCTTTCGGAACTGGGATCACTCAGGTTTGAAATGCATCCATCGCTTCGCACCCTCTCGAGCGAGTACGACCTCTTGCGGGCTTGGGAAAACTCAGCGCAATCTCCTGCGCCCAAGTCATGTGTCCTGTTGGTGGTTCGCCCTGACAAGTTGCCAAAGTTGTATCGACTCGAGGATGGTTTCAAAGGGGTTTTTTCTTGCCTTGCATCGGGCGGCACTGCTGCGCGGGCATTTGAGCTAGCGGAGAGGGCCTCTGAGTTTTCTCACTGGCTGGCAATGCTCCTATCCTGGGGCGTATTCTCTGGATTTCGCAAAGGGTGAGGCTTCATCACATGGCATTATTCGCAAAAGTTGAACAGCTCATTCACACACTCTTGAAGCTGTGTGAGCGCATCCCGCACCACCTGATTGCCATTTGTTGTCGATTCGGTGTGGGCATGGTGTTCTGGCAGTCCGGTCGTACCAAGGTCGAAGGCTGGAACCTGTTTGACTTGCAGGCGAGTCAAAAGTTCTTGTTCACCCAAGTGCATCCCGTGCCGGGAGTGCCATGGGAGGTGGCGGCGCAGCTCGCGGCCATAGGCGAACATGTGCTTCCGATGCTCCTGTTCCTTGGCTTGGCGACGCGTTTCGCCTCCATAGGACTACTGCTGATGACCCTTGTCATTCAGATTGCCTTGCCTACCGGCTTCACGACACATTTTCTTTGGGCGGCAGTGCTCCTCTATCTGCTCGCGAAAGGCCCGGGCATGATTTCCATCGACCACTTTATTGCGAAGAAGAGGGTTGGATAGATCTGGCCAGAATTGAATCAAGAATCACTTCGCAGGGGCAGGTCTCGGTGCCCGCCAGCATTCGAAAGAAGCTGGGATTGGCCCCGGGATGCAAAATCGAATGGCGCGAACAGGGCGAAAGCGTACTCATTCGGCGCGCGTCAAAATATAGCTTTCAGGATATTCACGACGCACTGTTTGATGCCCCGCCCGACATCCGTTCAATAGAGGAAATGGACCAGGGCATTCGCGAGCATATGCGAGCAAGGCATGCGCTCCGTTGACACCAATGTGCTGATCAGGCTGATCGTTCGAGACGACCGGGACCAAGCTGAACGAGCAGAGGCGTTTGAGGCGCCTGGTGCCTGGGTTTCCCGCATTGTGCTAGCAGCCCTAGAGATCTCGCAGAAATTCCTGAATCAATTCTGCGACGCGCGCGGGGGCTTGCATCGGAAGGTAGTGCGTAAGCTCCGGCCAATGGATATCCCTACCATTCGTTAGGTGATTGGCAAGCTCTGGCCAGGTGGGCGAACTGGAAAGATCGATAATCGTCGTTCTCTTGGCTTCATCCCAATCCCGCTCAAGGCCGCGAACAACCCAAATGGGCGCACCAATGCTATCCAAGAGACCGAGCGGACTGCGTGAGCCCGACTTGACGTAGATGCTCGCCTCCAGGATCGGTGGACAGGAGAGTTCATATCCCGCCTCACCGGCGCCGTTTCGAGGTCTAAGACCGAACTCGCAATAGTCGCGCAGCACACGTTCGTCCCAAAGTGTGAAGGGGTGGCGGGAGCGAAACGCCTCGAACATTTCATGCCAATCGCGCCATTGGTTGCGCCGTCTTGAGGTGTAGTGTTCACTTGGGTCGCTTCCGTGAAGCAAGAGGTACTCATAGATCGAAGGTGCTAGGATGACTGGGTCTAGGAGAATCGCACCACTAAATCGTTCGGGACGCATGGCAACTGTTGTCAGGGTGGCATAGCCTCCCAGCGAATGTCCCACGCCAACAATTCGCTCAAGATCAAGGTGCTCGATGAGCTCGATGATGTCGTCGCTGAATTCTCTCCAGTCATTGTGGAGTTCCTTGCTGCTTTGCCCGTGTCCTCTGAGGTCTGCGCAAATCACATGTTGATCTGAGGGTAGCCTCGCGATTACTTGCCTCCAGCATTGCGCGTGAAAGCCCGTTGCGTGCAGAAGCAGAAGGCTGAAAGCGCTTTCTGAAAAGTCGCGCGCTCCCCATTCATACCAAGCGAGTTCTCCGCTTTCTAGTGCCAGACGATGCTGTTGCATCCGATTGCTCATCAGTCAAGGAATCCGCGCAAATGTTCAAAGACGCGACAGGCGCACTATCTTCTCTGGATTGTTCATCAAGTAGCGCACACGTCCGAGCAGCGCGGCGCAAGCAACGATCAGCCCGACCACCAGTCCCCACCAGAGGCCCATCACACCATTGTCGGGAACCGAGATTTCCCAACCCACGCCAAACGCGATGAGTGGTGCGCCCTCGTAACCAAAAGCCATGAGTACGCCGATCGGCAGGCCAATCATCCAGTAGGCGACGAGCGAAACGAACATGGGAGTGCGCGTGTCCTTGAGGCCTCGCAGCGCGCCTATGGCCGCGATTTGAACGTCATCCACCAACTGAAAGAGGGCGACGATCAGAAGCAGGTTGGCAGCAAGAGAGACGACTTCCGGCACATGGGTGTAAAGGCTTGCCACTTCGTATCGCAATAGTGCGAGCAAGCTCAAGAGGACAATCGCCACGATCATTGATACCACGAGCACGACTCGAATCGCACGTCGGGCATGCTCGTAGTCCTTGGCTCCCGCGAAGAACCCAACGCGAATGGTCGCGCCCATACCGAGCGCGAGCGGCAGCATAAAGAGGATGCCGGACATGCTTGCGGCGACCGCATGCGCGTTGAGCGCAAGTACGCCGAGCTTCGCCACCAAGAGGGTCGTCACTGAAAAAACGGCTATCTCAAGAGAGATACCGGCACCGATCGGCAGACCTAGCTTGAAGATACGCGCCATTTCTCTGAAACGCGGGCGCGAGAAGCGATTGAAAACGCCGAGATGGGCGATGCGACCCTTGGACACCACCACCAGCATGGCGATGAGTTGCGCTGTCATGACCACGGCACTCGACCAGCCGCAGCCCTCGCCGCCGAGGCCCGGGAAACCAAAGGCACCGTAAATGAACAATAGATTCAGCGGTAGTTTCAAACTGACCGCAAGCAGCGCGATCAGCATTGCCGGCTTGGTCCATGACATGCCATCGCAGAGATAGCGCAGTGAAAAGTACATCATGAACTGCACAACGCCAAAACTCAGCGCCCCGAGGTATGAGGTGGCAACTTCCACTGCCTCGGGGTCCACTTCAAAGTACAGATAAAGCGGCTCGACATTGCGCATGAAGGCAATAAGCAGAAGCCCCATGGCCAGCATGATCCACAGGGTTTGTCGCGCCACTTCAGCAATGGAGTCGGTTCTTCCGGCGCCCCGGAGTTGTGAAACAGAGGGTGTCAACGCCATGGCCACACCTGATACGAGCAACAGCGCAGGCCAAAAGAGCGCTCCGCCAAGCTGAACGCCACTCACCTCGATTGGCCCAAGTCGGCTGGACATGACGGTGTCCATCACACCCATGCTCATTTGCGTGACCTGGGTCACCGCGATCGGCCACGACAGTCGCAGCAAGGCGCCGAGTTCGCGCATTGACTGGCGCAACTCCTGGCGAGGACGGCTTGCGGAGGTGCTTGGACTCACGCGGGGTTCTGGCACCGGGATAAAGCGCGAAATGGTACAGGCTTTGCGGAGTCGGGATTGAACAATTCGTTGCTGCTTGGCAGTTCACCTTGACGTGTGGCTGGGGGCATCCTGCCACTGGCTGCTTTCTTCGCTACCGCGCCCAAGGCTGACTTCCTGCCCAGCCCTTGCGCACCTCGCGGAGCGGTGCTCCGCGTCGCTTACGCGAACGGTGCTCACCCAATCCGTTTCTTCATTAGTTTGCGAATCGCTCGCGCTCCGAATCTCGCGCCTAGGGCGAGCACCGGCTTTCTGAGCACCAACAAGAGGGCAGCGCCTGCCACGGCTTCCAATGCCAATTTCCGAAGCTGCGGACTCGATGCACGCCCGTCGGTCGCGCGACTCGCCGTGTGTTCACAGTTATTGGTAAATGGGTTGTAAGGCCTTTCGCACGCATTGACATCGCGGCTTTGAACACGCTCACGAGCCTTGGCCGAGCTGGGAGAAACGCGGACGGTCTCGCCGTTTGCGAAGTCTTCGAATGACGACACATGCTCGCCGCGCCCCGGCGTGTTGTGCAGCACCCTGCCTGCACCGAGGCTGACTCCCGTGTGCATCACCGGGCCCTTGCGGCGGCGAAGCAACTCGCCAGGCTCACATTCGACAGCCACGGGCCGTCTGTTGCGCTGATCGGTCATGTTGAAAGCCTAAACATCCGCGCCTTGAAGGTCAATCACCGCGGTTGTGGCTGCTGCGGTGATTGCTGTAGATTGCGCCCACCTGAAATCGCATCTCGTTTGACCTGGCTTCCAGAATTCCTGTGACTCCAATTCGCGCCATAGGCCGATCAGAGCTCAACTACGTGCTCTTTATCTTGGCCGTCGTCTCCTTCTTCAATTACCTTGATCGCATGGTGCTGTCCATGCTGTTCGAACCCATCAGGAACGAACTCGGGTTCAATGACACGCAACTCGGACTGCTCGGCGGCTTTGCCTTTGCGGCCTTTTATGCCACCTTCGGATTGCCCATCGCACGGATTGCGGATACGCGCTCTCGCGTCACCCTGCTCTCGGTGTGCATGGCGATTTGGAGCGCCATGACCGCTGTTTGCGGGATGGCACAGAACTTCGTTCACATGCTGCTTGCACGAATGGGCGTAGGCGTTGGTGAGGCCGGATGCGTGCCCTCGAGTCACAGCCTGCTCTCGGATTTTGTGCCACCCGAGAGGCGCGCGTTCGCACTTGGAGTATTTCAGGCCGGAGGCGCAATTGGCACCGCATTCGGATTTGTCGCCACAGGGGAAATCGCAGATGCCTATGGCTGGCGCATGGCGTTTTTCCTGCTCGGGGTGCCCGGCATTCTAGTGGCGCTGCTTGTCAAGTTGACAGTGAAGGATCCGCCGAGGGGCAATTTCATGACCCAGCAGGCCGACAGGCAGGATCAGTTCTTCACCACCTTCGCCAGGCTTCTTAAGCGCCCCGCCTTTGTGCAGGTGACCATCGCTTACTCGTTGGGCCTATTCGGCGTCTACGGTCTTGCCGCCTGGATGCCAGCCTTCTATATGCGAGTCCATGGCATGACCATAGCCGATGTTGGCTGGTTGATCGGAATCACAAGTGGTATTGGTGGCGTAATCGGCACTTTTGGTGGTGCCATCTTCTCCCCGCCGCTCATCGCGCGTGACCGACGATGGGAGGTGTGGTGGCCAGCCTGGGCCTTTCTGGTCTGCGTCCCCCTGTACGTGGTGACCTTTATGACTGGCAATCTCACCCTGTCGTTCGCCCTCGTGTTTGTCACTTCATTGATTACCGGGACAAGCGTAGGTCCGGGCCTCGCCAGTGTGCAGTCGCTTGCCGAGCCGCATCAGCGCGCCACCGCGGTGGCGATCGTCATGTTCTGTTCCGCGATTCTCGGTCAGGGACTTGGCCCCTTCGGCATTGGCGCGGGCTCCGATTGGCTGGGCAACTTCTATGGCGTTGATGGGCTACGATACGCCATGATCGGCTCACTCTTGTTGTTTGTCTGGAGCGTTCTACACTTCTTTGCTGCCGGACGCATCATTGATCGCGACCGTGTGAGCTAGCATCCATTTCAGAATTGCTGGTGAGAGGGCTTGCAATCTCCAGAACCGATCCTTCGATCAGGCGAATATCGCACATGAATTGAGGGCGATTTCCTCTTCCGAGTGCCCTTGAGCAGGCGCAGAATAATGAGTCAATTTCAGAACGGAGAGGCGTATACTCATGCCCGTCCAACTGCGAGACTATCCAGACATGGTCGACAGGCTCGGCAAGGGAGGGTTTGACACGGATCATTCAGCCGCATTGATTCAATTGCTGGGGCGACTCTTTTCCGATCAGAACAAGCACATTGATCAAGTGCTCGATAAACAACGTGACTTCATTGAACAAATTCGTCACGAGAACCGTAGCGAGCACGAGAAGACCCGTTCCGAAGCACGCGCACAGTTCGAGAAGCTTCGAATGGAAGACAGGGAGTTG
>CAZNYE010000534.1:0-1991 GCA_964577185.1 uncultured Pseudomonadales bacterium
TTGTACATGCGTTCGTTCAACTGATCAAATCACGAACGGAAGGAGATATGAAAATCATGGCAAACGCTAACAAGGGCCGTCGCCCGAATATATTTCACTACGCCACGAAGGAACTGTCCCAGGATGCGATGATCTGTTGGCTGGTCGCCTGGGCAGGCCAGAATGAGGATGCTTGTAGCGATGAGGACCAGAAAGCACTCCGCATATGTGGCCGCCATTTTGTACAAGCTCTACTCAACCACAAAAGGGATACTCCGATACAGTTTGCCGGAAACATCGAGACCGAGATTCATCAGCAGAATCAAGGTATCGATGTCCTCGTCCGAACCACTGACTCGACCACCAAAAAACAATATGTTCTTCTTATCGAGGATAAGACGGGGACTGGAGATCATGGCGACCAACTGGAGCGGTACTATGAGGCGGTAGTCAGCGGAGAGACGAAACTTGGTCCGATCGACAGGAACAATGTCCATCCGGTTTATCTCAAAACAGGCAACCAGTCCCTTGATGATGACAAGAGAATCGAGCGCACGGTTGAGGGGCAGGAATGTGAGTATAAAGTCTTCCACAGAAAAGATTTTCTGGAGATTTTGGAGGCTTACAATGGTTCTCATCCGATTCTTATAGATTTCCGCGAATACCTACGGGGAATCGAGGAACGCACCGAGAGCTACTGCAAATGGACGAGAGAAGAAGAAAGCAGAGACGATAAACTCGCCTGGGAAGGGCTGTATCGGAGGTTCGAGTGTAAGCTGCGTAAGGGAACCGACGGGGGATGGATGGGCTGGGGGGATGTTTCCAATCCTTCTGGCGGTTTTATAGGCTTTTGGTGGCAACCGCCGGGTATGGCCAAAGAATGTCCCCTCTATCTTCAATTGGAGGTCCCTTGGTGGGAAGGCAAAGGAAAGCTTTGCTTCAAGGTGGACGCCGAAGGAAAATCTTCGGACGAGAAGAGTGATCTGAAATGGAAATGGCACAAACGAGTTTGCGATGCCGGCGGGCAGCATACCGTCAGACCTAAGGTGATGAGGATAGGTAAGAAGACTATGACCGTAGCTGAATGGAGAGGGGAGTGGCTGGCCTTCGATGAGGGTAGCGGACTACTGGACATTGGCGGAACCGTTAAGAATTTGAGACAAGCGGAGGAAGTGCTGAGACGAGCTGCGGATGGTCAGTAGATTTATCTTTGATGTATGGTGCAAGACAGCACTACCGAGACTCACGGGAGCAGCGATAGGTTTCTAACAGGATGCGTCACGAACGCCTAGCAGAACTCCTCCGCCTAGCCATCCTCCTGCAAGGAAGCCAAGGCGGCCTGACCATCGCCGGCATCCAGGACGAGTTCAACGTCAGTCGGCGCACGGCGGAGCGGATGCGCGATGCGGTGGAGGCGGCATTTGGACCGCTGGAGACCGTGGACGCGGACACGGGCGACCGCCGGACTCGTTGGCGGCTCCAGTCGCGTGCCCTGTATCCGCTCATCCGCGTCTCGTCTGAAGAGCTGGCGGAGCTTGAAGCAGCGGTCGGCAGTCTGGAACGCGATGGTTTCGCCCAGCGAGCCGGTGGGCTTCGCAACCTTGCCGCCAAGCTGCGAGCCGCATTGCGCCACCGCTCTTCCGAAGAGTTCGACTCCGCCTTGGAGACCCTCATGGAGGCCGAAGGACTCGCCATGCGCGCTGGTCCGAGAGAAAGCCTTGAAGAGGGTCTGCTTTCCCTCGTCCGTGACGCCATAGCGACACGCCGCATAATCGAGTTCGACTATCTGGCCCGAGGAACGGGACGGCGAAGCTGTCAGCGTGTCCAACCCTACGGGGTGCTCTACGGCAACCGCGCATTCCTGGTGGGGCAGACTGACTGGGCCGATGACACACGGCTCTGGCGGCTGGCGAACGTGAGCGAGGCCCGGATCACCGACGAGGCATTCGAGCGCGATCCGGCGTTCGACTTGCGTCGCTACGCCGAGCGCTCATTCGGCACCTTTCAGGAGG
>CAZNYE010000535.1:0-7449 GCA_964577185.1 uncultured Pseudomonadales bacterium
CCCTTATGAATTCATAGAGGGTGGCTTCGTACAGCTTGGCGAGCCGGGTCTTTTGCCTCGCATCCTTGACCAACACGAATCGCCAGTTCTGCCCGGGAATGCCCGTGGGCGCCTGCGTGGCGAGGTCGATGCAGTCCATGATGACCGCGGGATCAACCTCTCGCTCAAAATCAAGATTGCGGCGCACAGATCGTGTGGTACCGAGTACCAAGTCGATGCCGTCGAGATCTAGCCCCTTGTGATCATCTTTCTGATCGGAATGCACCAGAGTTCTCTCAAAATCGATTAGTCCCCCGGCACATACCAGATCGGAGAGCTCCAAGCGCGTTCCTGAATGGTTGCGTGCAGGTCGGGATTTGGCGGCGTTCCATGTCGGATCGCATCCCAGGTTGACCAGCGGCAGGTCGGATTCTCCAATACACGAACGTAGTAGAGAGATTGTTGGCTCGCATCGAATTCCCGATCAACCCAGCTGGCCGACAGCGAGGCCGCGCCCAGACCTTCGGATATCTCGCAGGTGGAAAGGTCGACGCCAGCACCATTGTCGGGGCACTTGTGATTCGTGGGATCAGGCCTAAGGCCGTCTGAGCATGCAATATCGAACACCGCCTCGCGCGTCTCGCCATCCTCGATCCATCCCTTGATGATCTGTAAACGCTGGAGCGGGGCCGATCCGGCATCCCGAGACCCCCACACCACGAAGCTCGGGGCCCCACCTCCATCAGCTATAAGGTCCGCACCCATGGGAACCCCAAGTCGGTCGGCCTGCTCTACTCCATCCGACATGAATTCAATGCCTTCTGGAAACCCGTAACCCGCGAAGAATCGCAACAGGATCCTCGGCCCACTGGTCGAATAAGTCTCCTTGCGCCGAAGGGCATCGAATATGGCCTCACGGGTGTTCGACTCCGCCCAAACCACGGCAAGACCCGAAGCACCGTACTCGCTTATGCGCGTCGCGGCGAACATGCCTTGAGATTCCTCGGCATCAGGGTCAGGCACGGAGCCACGCAACTCAGGGGTGGCATCAGTGAGGCCCATCTTGCCCCAGTAGTCGTCTTCCTCAAATGAGCCCGCCGACACATGGGTGTCACTCGAACCAATCACGCCGAACTTGAATGGATTGAATCCTTGCTGATCTTCGAGCAGCAGTCCGTTCACCAGGGCTTCGCGCACATAGCTTCCCCGAGGCTGACTCGGAAGGTCGTCCATCCCCACCTTCACGGTCATGATTTCAAAATCCGCCCACTCATCATTGGGCGAGAGTGCGGGATGGGTGTCCGACGTGCCTTTGGCCTGGGTATTCTCCACAAGCGGTTCGTTGCGCATGCGCTGATCAGCATATTCGGAGGTGAACGCTTGATCGTTGAAGTCGCTCTGCCTAAACATCAGGCCACCGGAACCGTTCGAATTGTGCGGAATGGCAATCACATCCCGGCCAACCTCGCGTTGCTCGTCCATCCAATCCCAAAGATGCTGAGGATCGCGCGACATGTGGGCAGAGAAGGGGAAGTCTGGAACGTCCTCCCCGTTGCGAAAGATGACATTCCGGTGCAGGTTCTCGACCTCATCGCCCCACGAAGTGAATTCATACCCAACAAACGTCGTGAAGTTTCCGGGGTCGTTGTGCCGCTCCGCCGCCTCTACGATTCGCGCCCATGCCTCGCGGTGTACCCGCGGATCATCGAGGTCATCTTCCTCGCGTGGTTTCCTAATGTAATCGACCAGTGCCAGAAATTCCGCTTGCGACTCATCGGGCGTTCTCGCGGCCCGCAAGCGCCCTGCCAAGGCGTGCGACGCAACGGGCGATTGCGGATCAAACATCGCATCCGCCATGCCGAGGTAAATTCCGTGATCTGTCACCGCCTGAAAATCAAGCCGTTCCGGCAGGGACATTTCTCGTCCCGAGGGATGCAGAATTGTCTCTCCCTTGGCGAATCGATAGGCATCATCCGGGGTGGTGCGAGTGCCAAACATGAAGGCATCGAACGAAAAGTTGGTGTGCACATGCACATCCCCGAAGTAGGCGTTTCGCAGCGGGTTGGATTCGATGAAAGCGCCCGAGTGATCGGCACTCGTTTCTGCGCGCATGGCGTCTTGAGGCTCCTGTGGCGCGTTGCATGCGAGCAAGCCCAACGCCGACAAGATACTTACAGTGAAGCTTGAAAGCCTTGGCATTGGATTCTTAATCGAAGCACTAATTTCGGCTGATAGGATCGTGCCAGATCGGAGAGCTCCATGCGCGCTCCTGAATGGTCGCATGCAGGTCTGGGTTTGGAGAAGTTCCGTTTCGGATCGCATCCCAGGTCGACCAGCGGCAGGTGGGATTCTCCAGCACGCGAACGTAATAGAGGGCTCTTTGGCTCGCATCGAATTCGGGATCAACCCAAGTGGCTGACAACGAAGCCGCGCCGAGATCAGAAGAAATCTCGCAGGTGGAAAGATTTACGCTGGCACCATTATCGGGGCACCTGTGAGTCGTGGGATCAGGGCTGAGGCCGTCCGAGCATGCGATATCGAATACCGCCTCTCGGGTCTCGCCATCCTCAACCCATCCCTTGATGACCTGTAGTCTTTGCAGCGCGGCCGACCCTGCGTCCCTCGATGCCCACACAACAAAGATCGGGGCCCCACCTTCCTCGGCGGCGAGCTCCGCACCCATGGGAACGCCGAGGCGGTCGGCCTGCTCCACTCCATCCGACATGGATTCAATGCCCTCTGGAAACCCGTAGCCAGCGAAAAAGCGCAACAAGATTCTCGGCCCACTGGTCGAGTAAGTCTCCTTGCGCCGGAAGGCATCAAAAATGGCATCACGGGTATTCGATTCCGCCCAGGCCGCGGCGAGACCCGAGGCACCGAATTCGCTATAGCGAGTCGCGGCGAACATGCCTTCGGCTTCCTGGGCACCCGGAACAGGCACCGAGCCGCGCAATTCAGCGGTGGCATCGAGCATACCAACCTTGCCCCAATAGTTGTCCTCCTCGAAGGAGCCCGCCGAGACATGGGAGTCACTCGAACCAATCACGCCGAACTTGAATGGATTGAACCCTTCACTCTCTTCAAGCATCAGTCCGTTCACTAGGGCTTCGCGCACATAGCTGCCGGAAGATTGGCTCGCTATGTCAGTGGCCACCTTGACAGTCATGATCTCGAAATCCGCCCATTCGTCATTGGGTGAAAGTGTGGGATGGGTATCCGAAGTGCCTTTGACCTGAGTGTTTTCCACCAGCGGTTCGTTACGCATGCGCTGATCAACATACTCGGGCGTGAATGCCTGATCATTGAAGTCCGTGAGCCTGAACATCCAACCATCCGAACCGTTCGAATTGTGCGGGATGGCGATCACATCTCGGCCGAGGCCGCGTTGCTCGTCCATCCATGCCCAGAGATGCTGCGGGTTGCGCGACATATGCGCCGAGAAGGGTGCCTCTGGAGCATCGCCACCACGAAAGATCACGTTCCTGTGCAGATTTTCCATGTCACCCCCAGAAGCGGTGTACTCATAGCCGACGAAGGTCGTGAAGTTTCCAGGGTCGTTGTGACGCTCGGCCGCTTCGACGATTCTCGCCCAGGCTTCGCGGTGTATTCTTGGATCATCAAGATCATCTTCTTCGCGGGGCCTGCGCAACATGTCAACCATGGCGAGAAATCCGTCGCGCAACTCTTCGGTTGACTTTGCCGTGCGCAGTTGCACCGCCAGGGGATGCGCGCCAACCGAGGAGAAGGGGTTGAACATGGCGCGCATGATGCCCATGTAAATGCCGTGATCCGTCACCGCCTGAAAGTCGAGCGGTTGCGGCAAGGTCATTTCCCGGCCCGAAGGGTGCAAGATTGTCTCCCCCTTGGCAAACCTGTAGGCATCGTCCGGGTTGGTGCGATTCCCAAACATGAAGGCATCGAAAGACCAATTGGTATGTACATGCAGGTCGCCGAAGTAAGGGTTTCGCAGCGGATTTGATTCGATTGAGGTGCCTGTGTCTTCAGCACTCGCTTGTGTCGAGCTGTCCTTAGATGCCTCTCGTGGTGCTTCGCACGCAATCAAGCCGAGTGCTAGGGAAACACTCATGAATAAGTAAACAGACTTGCGCATGGGATGACTCGTTTCCAGACGTGAGTTTTGTATTGTAGAGGCAATGCCACATGCTGTTCTCCGATGGGTGAGGCCGACCGCACTCCTGTATCATTTCGCAATCCTCGAACCCGACAAGGCACCGCAACCCAAGTGGATCAGCAACAACTGAAGGCACGGGTTGCGGAGCAGGCAATCGCCTATGCGCGGGACTTTCTTGAGCATGGTGCCGTCCTTGGTGTCGGGACGGGCACCACGGTCAATCACTTCATCGACAATCTGCCGCTCATTCGCGACCACTTCTCAAGCTGCGTGGCCAGTTCCGAGGCCACCGCGGCGAGGCTCCGAACCCATGGCTGTCGGGTCATTGACCTCAATCAAGTATCGGGTGTCGCGCTCTACGTGGATGGTGCCGATGAGGCCGATTACGAACGTAGACTGGTGAAAGGAGGAGGCGGTGCCCTCACGCGCGAGAAGATCGTGGCTTCCGCGAGCGATCAATTCCTGTGCATCATCGACGAATCCAAACGAAAGCAGCAGCTTGGCACTTTCCCCCTGGCCGTGGAGGTATTGCCCATGGCCTGGCAGCTCGTGTGTCGCTATCTCGCTGACATGGGAGGCAGCGCGGAGTTGAGACCCGCCTTCGTATCTGATCAAGGCAATCCGGTGATAGATGTCAAGCATCTCGATTTTTCCGATCCCTTGAGCCTGGAGTCAGAGATCAATCAGCTTCCGGGAGTAGTCGCAAATGGCCTCTTCGTGCGGCGCCGGGCCGATCTTGTCATGGTCGCCGCGGCCTCTGGAATCAGTACCTACTGATTATGCGCAGCGCAGAAATCGTCAAGAGCCTCAATTCCGAGCAGCAGGCAGCCGTCTGCGCACCGCTCGGCAATTCACTCGTGTTGGCGGGCGCAGGCACCGGCAAGACACGGGCACTCACGCACCGCGTGGCCTGGCTTGCATCCGAAGAGCGCATGCCGACCAGTAGCATTCTTGCGGTGACCTTCACCAACAAGGCCGCCGGAGAAATGCGCGAGCGCATCTCCGAGCTTTTGCGAGTCGAGGTCAGCGGGCGTTGGATAGGCACCTTTCACAGTATCGCCCTGCGCCTGCTGCGCAATCACCGCTACGAGGCGGGGCTCAAAGAAGACTTCAGCATCATCGATGCCGACGACCAGCTTCGCATCATCAAGAGCTTGCAGGGTGATTTAAGTATTTCCGTTGACAAAGTGGATCCGCGCGCCGTGCGCGCCTACATCAGTAGGGAAAAGGATTCTGGGCGACGGGCCAAGAACGCAAAACCAACAAAAAAACCCTACGAACGCGAGTTCATGCATCTCTACCGCGCGTATGAGCAAAGGTGCGAGCGGGAGGGACTGGTCGACTTCGGAGAAATGCTATTGCGCTCACTCGAGATGCTTGGGCAGCATGAAGATCTCTTGCGCCACTATCGTCACATCTTGACCAACGTGCTGGTTGACGAGTTTCAGGACACCAATGCCATTCAATATGACTGGTTGAAGCTCATCGCGGGCGAAGCTGCGAGCTTCATGGCTGTTGGCGATGATGATCAGTCAATCTACGGCTGGAGAGGCGCGGAAATCGCCAACATGAACAAACTCCTCAAGGATTTTGAACCGGTGGCGGTTCATCGCCTAGAGAAGAACTATCGTTCGTCGGAACACATACTCCAAGCCGCAAACGCGGTGATCTCGCACAACGCTGGGCGACTCGGTAAGAATCTCTGGACCGACCGGGGCTCAGGCGAGCCAATCGCGCTAAACCGGGCCGTCAATGAACACCAGGAAGGTGATGAACTCGCGCGTTTCGCGAAACGGCACATCATGGGGGGCGGCAAATATCAAGACATCGCGGTGCTCTACCGCACCCACGCGCTCTCGCGAGTGCTGGAACGATCACTGGCGCAATACGGCGTCCCCTATCGCATTTTTGGAGGGCTTAGGTTCTTCGAACGCGCCGAGATCAAGGACGCGCTCGCCTACATGCGTCTCATCGCCACGCCCGACTCTGACTTGGCCTTCGCCCGCGTGGTCAATACGCCTACGCGCGGCATAGGCAGCAAGACAATTGAGCGACTAGTCCACCTCGCTCGCGAGCGTGGACTCTCTCTGCATCGGGCTGCGGAGGCAGCGGTGGTCGAGCGCCTGATACCTGCGCGCTCACTCAACGCCATTGAGGAATTTATCACCCTGCTCACAAACATTCGACGCGCCACAGAGGGCAGAGAATTGCCAGAAGTCGCCGACAAGTGCATCCACATGTCTGGCCTCATGCAGTTTCACGCGCCAGATGCAAGCGAGCCTTCGCTTGGCAGGCGCGACAACCTTGAGGAACTGCTCAATGCCTGTGTGCAGTTCGCGGACAATCCAGTCATCGAAATTGAGGCGGACAGCAACGAACCGAGTCTTGTCACCGCAAGCTCAGCGCTTCGCGACTTTCTCGACCACACCTCGCTCGGAGATGAGACCGCACAAGACGAGGGGAATGAGGACAAAGTGAGGTTGATGACCGTCCATTCGGCCAAGGGGCTCGAATTTCCCATTATCTATGTGGTCGGAGTGGAAGACGGCATATTTCCCAATTCAAGGGCCATAGAGAACGAGGGCGGGCTCGAAGAAGAACGGCGACTCTTTTACGTCGCCATGACGCGCGCCATGCGTGAGCTCTGCATCAGTTATTCGGAGGTGCGCGCGCGCTATCAGGGTTCTTCGCACTCCATGCCGTCAAGGTTTCTTGCCGAGATCCCAGACGAAAACGTCGACCGCATGTTTCAAGAGTTCACACCTTCACGCTCTCCCTATGCGAGACCGCACGCGCGTGACCGCCGCGCCCGCACTATTGCAGACAGGCCAGCGCCCCAGGCGAAGGGTTTGCGCATGGGCGCGGCGGTCAAGCACGCAAAGTTTGGATCGGGAATCGTGCTGGCAGTCGAAGGCAGTGGGGATTCGGCGCGCCTGCAGGTACGATTCGACCGCGCTGGAACCAAATGGCTCGTGCTAGGCTACGCGAAACTGCAACTGCTGGAATCTTGAGCATGCCATCGCAGAAGATCATGGGTATCGCCCTCGCGATGCTGTTCTTGGCGGGTTGTGGCCGCGACGGTGTGCAGGAAGGCACCGCTGAAACTCTTCCGTCTTCCGATCTAACATTCGAATGGAAGATGGCAACAACCTGGCCGAAGAATCTGCCCGGTATGGGGACGGGCGCGGAGCGTTTCGCGAAGATGGTCGAAGACATGAGCGCGGGGCGCCTGAAAATCTCTGTCTACGGGGCTGGCGAACTGGTGCCGGCGCTCGATGTGTTCGACGCGGTTTCCGGCGGTGCGGCAGAAATGGGACACGGTGCCGCCTACTACTGGC
>CAZNYE010000536.1:0-2754 GCA_964577185.1 uncultured Pseudomonadales bacterium
CCCCGCGGCGTTCCATCAGGTATCTGCGATGACCGGAGCCGGGCACGTTGGCCACGGGAATGCGACCGAACACCGATGCGATCACCTCGTTGCGCGTCGCCTGGCTGGACTCCATGCCTTCAATGGTCATGCCGGTGGGAAGCAGGCCGGGAGAATCGATCTCCATGCGGTCCTTGAACATGGATAGCCTGATCTTCCGTGAGGACATCGAGTAGTCGCGGTGCGCAACCGCATTGACTAGCGCTTCGAACACGGCGACCTTACTGTACTGTGGCAGATCTTCGCGCTCCGGCGTCTTGCGGGCGGAGACACGCATATTGCGAACGACGAATTTGACCGCGTCCGCGATCTGCGCGGGAAGTGGGCCACCGATCTCCTGCGAATCAAACTGACCCGAGGCACGATCGAGTCCACGATAATGCGTCGCTGTAATGCTCGCTTGCGGCAGCCAGTCCTGCGGTGAACGAGTACAAAGCAAAATACCCGCCACGGTGGCCCGTTCCAAGCCGGTTTCGTCTCGCGCCAGTAGGCGGAGATTGAGCAATCCACGCCGTGGCTGCGTCGCGCCCGGCACGCTGAGAAGCGGCTCCCACAGGCGCTCGCTCAGCGTCTCGAAGCCGGTGTCGGGCAGAATCTGCCTGTCGAACCAGAGATAACGGTTCTGCGCACGGTTCTGCGCGAGCCTCAGTCTCTCATCCATGCCCAGACGCCGCTTGGTCGCACCAACACGGACGAATGCCTGACCGCCCCGTTCATGCGCGGCATCACCTCGTGGAACCTCCACCAACACGAATGCCTTGCCATCCATTTCCTTGTGATGCACATTGATGCGCAACGACGGTTCAAGGGTGTCAGTGCTGATTTCGACCAGTAGCTGACCCAGGGCTGCCATTTGTCCTCTCGACATTCCCTGAATCGTTCCGTCGTCGGCCACACCGCAAAGCAACACTCCGCCGTCCGCATTGGCGAACGCGCCAAGTTCGTCCGCCAGATCGTCCCTGCGCGGGCCGGTCGGCGTGTTGCCATGAAATTCGATCTGCTTGAATTCCCAGCGGCTGTCCTCGCCTAGTTCCAGATGCCGGCGAATTTCTTGATCGGGGATTGCCATGACTCGGCACTCAAAGTTGGGTACATCAGCACATTTCAAACCACATCAGACTCGACTAGTGCAACATGCTCCCGCTCAATCTCCCGATGGAACCTTTTCGGCAGCCCTGCCCAATCTCGAACCTCCACCAAGAACGGTATCGTCGACTCGCGAATAGCCCCTTTGAGATCTCCAAGGTTCTCGGAAGGAATCTCCGAAAGCCCCGGGTTGCGGAGTACGAGGTCGAGGTCGCTCCCTTCGTGGCTGCGCCCGTTGACCCGGCTACCGTAGGCCCAGACCTCCACACCCGGCAAGTGTTCCCGCAATAGTTCCTCTAGCAGGCGGCGGTGCCTTGTGGATAGATGCAGCCGCTCAGCCATCGCCCGCTCCTTCAATCATGTCGGACAGCGCCTTGGCATCTTCAACGAAAGTCGGCAGGAGCTTCAGGGTCGCTTCGGCAAAATTCTCGCCGTAATCGTGCGCCGTGTCGTTGCGATTGTCGCGATAACCCAGCCATCGCTCCACCGCATCGCAATCGAGCAGGTCGTGCCGAGCAGCATGGCGGAAAAGATCTTTGAAATTGAGGCGATCAGCTTGGCGGTTGCTCGCAAAATACGCGGCAATCCGCTTACGCAGCAGTTTCCCGCTCTGCTCAAGAACGAGTTCGAACTCCTTGACGCAGGCGGCGCGATAAATGTCGTGGAGCACATCGTCTGTCCCAGCGTTTTCGATTTCTCGCGCGGCGACTTCCAGCGAGTCAATGCACCGGCGCAGAAAGCGGGTGTCTATGCGCATCTTCCTATCTCCCAAATCTCAGCAATTCAAGGCTCCTCTCGATCTCAACATGAAGTCTGGTGCCATCTGCTTGCTGTTTCCGCAACCGCGCAATGAGTCGCTTCATTTTTTCCTCAAATGGCTCGTCATCATCCTCGACTCACAGGGATCAAGCAGTGCAAGCGCAAAGGTGAAGCAACTATCAAGAATCTTCCCTACCGCTTCACCAGCTTAATATCCGACTTGTTCCGGTCCCAGGTGCCCTCCGTCACCCCTTCGTCGCGCAATTCGTACTTCATCACTTTGTTGAGCGGGTTGATGGGCAGGAAGTCGCGAAACTCGATGTAGCGCGGCACGGCGTAGTAGGGGAGCTGATCCACCGACCAGCGGCACAGCGCCTCTTCGCTGATCGAAGCGCCTTCCTTGAGCACGATGGTCGCCTTGACTTCGTCTTCGGAAAGTTCAGAGAGCACCGAATGCACGGCCACCTCCTGCACGTCCGGGTGGTTCTGAATCGCGACTTCGAGTTCATAGCTAGAGATGTTCTCGCCGCCACGCCGCAGGTAATCTTTCTTGCGATCAACAAAGTAGAGAAACCCGTCCTCGTCGAATTTGCCGATGTCGCCGCTGTGCAGCCACAGGCCGCTCATGATCTCCAGCGTCTTCTCCGGGTTCTTCCAGTAGCCTTCGAACATAATGTGCGGACGGGTTGGACGGCAGACGATTTCTCCCGCCTCGCCCGCAGGCTGTTCATTGAAATCATCGTCCACCACCATGACATCGAAGTAGTCGTTGCGTTTGCCGGATGACCCCGGCTTGGCGTACTCGCCCGCCTTGAGGTTGGTCATCAGCGAGGCCTCGGTCAGGCCGTAGCAGTTGGCGCCGGCGATGGT
>CAZNYE010000537.1:0-1955 GCA_964577185.1 uncultured Pseudomonadales bacterium
AAGAACTATTTTTTCGATCAATACGGCGTTCCGTCAATCACCTATGAAGTGGCAGACGAGGCCGACAGCGAAGAAATCACACGGACCGCGCGTGCGTTCGCCGTTGCCACCGCAGAACTATTGGGCAGCAGGGCAGGGGCAAGCCTATTTGAGCGAGATGCCTGTGCAGATCTCTTCTGCCACATGGGGGAGATCAACATGGCCTCCCTCGTGATGCTCAGGGAAGAAGGTTTGTTGAGCGTGGAAGAAACTCGGCAAATCGGGAGGGCAATAGAGTCCGTGCTCTCCGAAGCGCGAACCGAAAAGGCGCTGCGTTCCTCCAACTACCTGGATTTCGAGGCAATGCTCGTGCAGCGAATAGGCCCGATCGCGGCGAATGTGCACATGGGTCGCTCACGTCAGGACGTGCATGGAGCCTCTAGGCGCATGTTCACCCGATCTCGACTGCGCGCGGTGAGCGGTAGGCTAGTTGAAGCAAGAGAGCTCATGATTGAATTCGCCGAACACTATGCCGACACACCCGTACCCGCCTATACACACGGCGTTCAATCGCAGCCGACCACCCTAGGGCATCAGTTCCTCGCCTTTTCCGCGGGACTCGAGCGTGACTTCGAGCGCCTGATGGAAGCCTACGACAGATTGAACCTGAGCCCACTTGGAGCGGCTGCCGGGTCTGCATCGGGATTTCATTTGAACAGGCATCGCCTTGCGGAATTACTCGGATTTTCCGCACCTGTTGAGAATACTTTCGATGCGAACTTTGTGTCCTCGTCCGAGTTTCACTTGGAGATTGCCAATGCCTTCGAGCTCTCGGCGGTGACCATAGGGCAGTTCGCCCAGAACATTCACACCCTCTATCACGATCCTGATCCTTGGATATTTCTTGACGAGGCCGGCACGAGCGGCAGCACCATCATGCCGCAGAAGCGCAGTCCACGAGCCTTGGACAGGTTGCGCAGTCAGGCAGGTCAGGTGATTGGAGATGCACAGACCATCACGCTCATGGCACACAACACGAGCCCCGGCATGCACGACTACCGGCAACTGGCGCCGCTTACCGATGTCTTTAAGAGCGCGGAAGCCATGTATGAGCGGCTCCTTGATCTATTGGGCTGGCTAAACGTGGACGAAGAACGCGCGCTCGAAGAACTGAATCAAGGCTACTCCATGATGACCGAAGTCGCTGATACGCTGCTACGTGAGGCGCGCGTGCCTTTTCGAAGTGCTCATGCTTACGCGAAGGCACTGACCGATCTGGCGCGTGCCACCAAGCGAAGCGTCGCAGAGTTGACGGATCAGGAGCTTGTCTCGGTATATCGAGACACCCTTGATGGGGCACTGCCGCTGGAAGCGTCGCGGATACGTGCCGCCTTTGATCCTGGGCGCATGATTGCGGAGCGCAAGGGCTATGGAGGACCACAGGCGGAGGAAATGAAGCGCATGATTGCTCGCCAAAGGCATTCGCTGTCTCGCCAAGAGATGGTGCTAGATCGCCGAACGCGCAGAGCGCTTTTGGCGAGCAATGAATTACAATTGACATTCGCGAAGCTCGTTCATTGAGCGGCGGCAAGAGTACGATGCCTTTGACGTCTGAAACGTGCCGTGGCTGCAAGCGGACATCCAACAACCTTAGGAGATTCGTCATGAAACACAACTCACTGGTTCAACCTGCATTGTTCTTGTTGCCTGTCTTGTGCCTGTGCACGCCGCCGTTCGCGCCGGTGTATGCCGAAGACGCTGACGAAGAGGAAGAAGTCATTGAAGAAATCATCGTGACTGGTTCCCAGATTCGCGGTGCTGACATTAGCGGCGTACTACCCGTGAGTGTGATTACTTCCGAAGAGATCGAATTTCTTGGAGCGGATTCCGGTGATGACCTCTTCGATATGCTCCCAGAGCAGGGGCAAAACTACTTTAATGAGGCTGAGAACATCAGCGGTGGCGTGAATTCGGTG
>CAZNYE010000538.1:0-2709 GCA_964577185.1 uncultured Pseudomonadales bacterium
GCGCGCCGAGTATGGAGAGTCACTCTATCGACGCAGCGAGGATATTTATGACAGGATGTTTGCGGCCAAGGCCATTGTCGAGTGGGCCGTGGAAAGGGGCGACTTGGAGGCCGTCAAGGAAATTCATGGGCGCTTCAAGCGTGACCTCTTGATTGCGCCTCCGGTGGAGCGCTGCACATGGCACTTGGACACTCTGGGGCTCGAGGAGGTTTGTCTGGAGGCGATTGAGTCTATGGCGGCGGTTGCGCTGGCGGCCGACGAGGCGCTGTCGGACCGGGTTGTATATCAGGTGATCTCTCTCTTCTGGGACACTCACGCGATCATTGACCTGCCGAACAAAGTCCGCAGTGAAGCGGAGGTTGCGGAGATGCTGGCGACGCCCGGGGTGCGCGCGCAGTTGGTTGAGGAATACTCGAATGCGCTGGAGTACCTTGAAATAAGTGAGGATGACGATGTCGAGTTTGCCAAGTTGTTGAGGGGCGATGCGGACCGCGTCGTGCGGCTGGAACACGACGCGCTGCTGGTGGAGGTGCTGGGCTTGGAACCCTGGGGGCCCCGCAAGGCCGCGCAGGCGGAGCGGCTGAGGGACGTGCTTGAAAACCACCCCGAGCCGCTGAGAACTACAGAGCATTATTTGATGCTGGCGCTCATCGTTTCCACATGGCGCGAACGCATTGCGTTGCTGCGGGGCGCGGTGGAAGCTGAACCGGGCCATGTTCGCGCCCGATGCGATTTGGCCGAGGCGCTGGCGGCGACCGGCGATTTGGCCGCGGCGCGGCGCGGATACCAAGAACTCTTGGCTGACGACGACGGGTCGTGCCATGCGCAGGCGAGGCTGGAGGCATTGGACAATCAGGCACTAGTGGAGGCGGTCTCGCTTGACGAGCCCCACAATGTCGTCGTCTGGCACTAGTTGGTCTGCTGCGCTAGGGCAGGAAGAGCGGTATCGGCGACCTCATCCGCATGGCGGTGAGCACGGGAAGGATGTTCACGGAAAACTACTGCCCGACGGCTTGGTCCGCTTCTCGCGCCCGCTCACGCATGGCGAGCGAAGCGCCAACATACTCTTCAAGGTTGAGTCCTCCATCACGGTTGGCATCGCCTGATTCAAACAGCCGGGCCATGCGCTCTCTCAAGTTCTTCGGGAGTTCGTCGCGCCGAAGCACTCCGTCCATATCGTGATCGAGAAAGCCCATCATCTGAACAAGTTCAAAGCGCTCGGTATCGTGGATTGGATTGTCTGAAGTTTCTTCGACCCAAGTGAATAGGAAGTCTCCGTAAAGCATCTCATCCTGTGACTGCAATCCCCAGGGAACGAGCCGAGAGGGGTCGGGGTTGCCCGGGTTTTGAGTGGAGTTATCGTAGATGGTGCTGTGCACGAGCCGTGTTCCCGCGGCGATTCGGCGAGGTTCGGCGAACTCATAGCCTCTCTGCCAGTTGAAGTCGTAGTTGGGTACGGAAAGAATGAGTTCTCGCGTCCCGTCTAGGTGATCAATCCAGAACTTCGAGCTCTTGCCTCGATAGTGGGAGTGGGGCAGCACCGAATAGAGGATTGCGTCGTGCTCAAATTCAAAGTAAGCGCTTTCCTCATGCGCTTTTGCACCCGGAGGAATGTGTATGAGCGGGTTGACCACCACGCCGTGCCTTAAGAAGGTCTTGGGTGGCTCGTCATAGAAGTAGAACAACAGCCGCGTACTGTCCGTGACGGTCCGCCCGTAGGGGGTGTAGTGCATCTGGGCATTGAAATATCCACCCTTGGGCACGAACACGCCTGTGCCTTCGGGCAGCAGATTGTCTTGGGTGCCGGGTGCATAACCGCCAAGGTAGTTATCGAAGATGAGTTCGTCATTGTCGGTCGATATTTCCGCGGAGGTGCCGATCAGGGCATGGTGCACCACCTCGACCGATCCAGGTTCGACCACCATTGACTTGATCCATACATCTCGATCAAGCGGATTGGCCACGTATGGGTACTGATAGTCCACCACGCCAGTTGCTGGTACCTCGAAGGGTGTCAGTTCGATCGCCAAATCAGGTTCTCCCATGCCATGCTCTGAAATAAGTGGCGGCGGGGGTTCAAGCAGAGGATCAGCCCCGTCCCCGCGCGGGGCGCCGGCTTCGATCCAGTGCACTAGGGTACGGCGCTCATCATTCGACAGGGTGTGTTCATTGCGCCATTCGCCGACATGTGGATCTGCGTGCCAGGGTGGCATTCGGCCGGTGCGCAAGACCTCTCGAATCATGGGCGCAAATCCCTTTACAAATAGATACTCGTTCATGGCCCAAGATCCGATGCCGCCCTCCTGGTGACACATGACGCAGTTGTCGCGCAGCAGGGGCGCGATAGTGTCGGAGTAGCTGATCTCTTGATGATCTTCCTGGGCGGCAGGGAAGTTGATCAGGCAACCTTTAGTGGGTATCTGAGATTTGCTGATTCCAGAGCCCGAAAGGAGAGCGTCCAGAGAATTCCGCAAGTGGGCATTGCGCGGCGAATCGAGCTGGCGTTCAAAGTCCACCCGGTCATTCAAAGGGCCCCGGTACACGAGTTCCCAGGATTTGGGGTCTATGAGCAACATTTCCGCGGTGCGTGTCAATCCGAGCGACTCCCCGATGAGCTGGGTTTCATCTACGAGAATAGGAGAATTCACGCCCCATTCCTCGGCTTCTTTGCGAATAGCCTCAAAGCTATCTTGTAGGTTCGAATTCAAT
>CAZNYE010000539.1:0-5702 GCA_964577185.1 uncultured Pseudomonadales bacterium
ATGAAGCCTGGCTACACCGTGTTCGGTCAGGTAGTCGAGGGTATGGAAGCAGTTGACAAGATCGCCGAATTAGTGACGAGCGACCGGGGATGGAACCCGGCCCGCGGTGCACCGTCTCATCCGGTCGAAATCATCTCGGCAGAGCGCACGGATTAGGCGTGAGATGCCACGGACGAGGATTCAGCTGCCATGAGGAGGCTCAAAGAAGTTTATAACCTGCTCGCCGCCCTAGGAACCGCACTGGTGCTGGCCTATTTGGTGACTGAGCTTCAAGTCCGCGTATTTCCAGGCGACTACTTCGCGCTCTTTATTGTCTCCTTCCTTGTGCTCTTTCTCGTCTACATGCTTGGACTTTCAAGGGGTCGCCTGAATCGAAAAAAAGCGCGCAAGGACAAGACTTCAGGCGCATCGACTAGCGATACAGTGGCGCAATGAACCTTCGCGAACTACTTGAGACGCGCTTGTCTACCGCGCTCAGCCTGGCCTGTGGAGCAGAGGTTGCCGCAATGGTGGCGCAGGCAAAAAATACAGATCACGGGGACTACCAGGCCAACGGGGTCATGGCGGCCGCCGGGCGCACAAAACAAAATCCACGCCGGCTCGCAGAACTAGCCATCGAGAATAGCCAGCTTGATGAGTGGGTCGAACACATGGAGGTCGCAGGGCCAGGCTTCATCAATCTCAAACTTCGCGATTCGGTGCTCATTTCCAAGATGCTTGGCCCTCTTTGCGAATCCACCTCCAACCCAGAGACACTGGTCCTCGACTATTCGTCTCCAAATCTCGCCAAGGAATTGCATGTCGGCCACCTCCGCAGCACCATTATCGGCGATGCCATGGCGCGCCTGCTCGAATACCTTGGACACAAGGTGATTCGCCAGAACCATGTCGGCGACTGGGGTACGCAGTTTGGCAGGCTATTGGTGCAGCTTGAGTCAGAAGGTTCGGATACGGGCAGCCTCGAAGATCTCGAAGACTTTTATGCGTTGGCTTCGAGACGCTATGAGGAGGACGAGTCCTTTGCCCGCGCGGCGCGCGCGCGGGTGGTGGATTTGCAGAACGGAGAAGCCACGGCAGAGGCAGCTTGGCAGCGGTTCATCGATGTCTCCCTCGCCCACTGCCAGGCGACCTATGACCGGCTTGGCGTGACCCTCAAGCCAGAACACCTCGCCCCGGAAAGCGGTTATGGCGCCATGCTCGCCCAAGTCATGCGGGTGCTTGAGGATACCGGGCTGCTGCGCGAGTCGGACGGTGCACGCTGCGTATTCTCCGAGTCCCTCAAGACACGAGAAGGCACACCACTGCCCTTGATCGTTGAGAAGTCGGACGGTGGGTATCTCTACGCGACCACCGATCTCGCCGCATTGCGCCACAGGTGCGTCACCTTGGGCGCGCATCGTGTGCTCTACTTCGTGGATGCGCGGCAGAGCCTACACTTCGAGCTTCTATTCGAGATTGGCCGTAGAGCCGGGCTCGTGGCGAACGCATCGCTTGAGCACCACCCCTTCGGTCTCATGTTGGACACCAAGGGCAGACCCTATAGGACGAGAGAAGGCAAGACCGTCAAATTGGCGGATTTGCTTGACGAGGCCGAATCCCGTGCTTTTCTCCTCGTCAGCGAGAAGAATCCCGAGATGAGTGCCGATGAACAGAAGGAAATCGCGCGGGTCATTGGTATAGGCTCGGTCAAATACGCAGACCTCGCCAAGCATCGTGTGAGCGACTACGTGTTTGATTGGGGCCGTATCTTGTCCTTTGAGGGCAATACCGCCCCCTACCTGCTCTACGCCTTCACGAGGACCCAGCGCATCTTGGAAAAGGCGCAAGGCACCGTGTCCTCTTCCGATACAGATTCTTTGAGCGGCCTCAGGCTTGAATCCCCTGAACGTGACCTGGCACTCCATCTAGCTCGGTTTACCGAGACACTGCACAGTGTTGCCAACAGCGCGGAACCACACCGCCTGTGCGCCTATCTTTGGCAGCTTTCCGCGCTACTCATGAAGTTCTACGAGTCATCACCGGTGCTGACAAGCCGAGGCGAAACCCGAAACATTAGGCTATTGCTCTGTCAGAGAACCGCACAAACGCTTAAGCAAGGACTCGAATTGCTCGGGCTGAAAACCTTGGAACGAATGTAAGCGCGGTGCCATTCTCAAGGAGTTGCTCCTTGAGTGAAAGCAGAACTGCACGGGAAATGGTAAGCCGAACTCTCTTACCTTAAAAAAGTATACTATTTCGATTAATCCCTGCTTGCTCGAACACTGATGAGTTCCACCTTGCGACACAAAATACTGGCAGGTCTTGGCCTCGGACCGCTCGTTCTGTTTCTACTGGTTTCAATCTGGCCATACGAGGACGAAGCTCGAACCGAACCATCACGGTCGAATGCGCATGCGACCGGTGCGAACCAAGCGGCTTTGAAACGGGTGCAAGAACGAACCCTGCGCGAAAGTCAATTCGGTATCGACCCGGTGAAAATTCAAGCGCCGCTCGCCCCGCCGCCAGAAGCATCCCGTTCTGCAATCGACCTGCCAGAACGCGGCCCGTCATTGCCTGAAGGCTACACCATCGCCGAACATCTCGGGTCCATGCAACGCGCACCCTTGACCGTTTCGGCACAAATCAAGGCCACTCCGAACCCTGAATGGCTCGACCCGGCCATCGGCATTGGTTCCATTCTCGCTCAACCACTGTCGCCTGATCGCGAAGAAATTTTCGCGGCTTTGCGCTTGGCGCCGGGGGCAGATGTGGGACAGGTCGGCGTGTCGCTGTCTAGACTCGGCGCGACAGTAGAGGGAGCTTCAGGCGATTACCTGCGCATTCTCGTTCCGCCAAGACAAACACAGATCCAAGCCATCGCGGAACTGCCCAACGTGCTCGGCCTCGGCGCCTTCCCTCCCGAACTCAAATTGGATACTCATTTCGCTGCAAACATCCGCTCGATGTCGGCCAGTCACAGCACTCCAGTTTTCATCACCCTGATGGGCGACGATTCTCACGGAGGTCTGAAACAGGCGCTGACGACGCTTGGCGTGACCGTCGGCGACTACGATCCAAGCCTTCGCAGCTACACCGCCAACCTGCCGACCAGCGCACTCGACGATGTTGCGTCGGCCGACTATGTACTGCGCATCGACCCCATCGCTGTCGTCAGTGCCACACACGATTCCGCAGTGCCTGTGATGGGCGTTGACGGCTTGCGCACGTACAGTTTCGCGAATCGGTCTTTTGCCGGATTGACAGGAAAGGGCATTGCGGTCGGGGTGCTCGACACCGGCCTCAACACCCGACACATGGATATCGGCCTCGGACGTGGGAGCGTTTGTGGCACCAACTTTGTCGTCGGCGAAGACTGGGATCTGATGACCGATGTCGGACAGCACGGCACCCATGTATTCGGTACCATCGCCGGTTCAGGGCGCGCCGACCCCTTATATGCGGGCATGGCACCGAACCTGAGCCATCTGCGTTTCGGCAAGGTGCTCGCTGCCCAAGGCGCAGGCTCTGAGGACGATATCCGCCGCGGCATGGACTTCCTCGCGCGCAAGAGTAGCTGCCGACAGTCGGAGGCAGCGGTAAAGCCCATGATCGTGAACATGAGCTTGGGCAAAGGCACCGTGACCTCAAGCGGGCGCGGTATCGGAGAGCGGAAACTCGACTCGATTGTCTACTCCCACGAGCAGGCATAGGCACTCGTTGGTGGCAGTGGACCGCAACCAAGGACTCAACCTTCACCTTTTCGATTAACGGTTCGAATGCCTATCAACTGAGTGTGTTCTCCGGTGACAGATTGGACAACCTTGCGCTGGAGGCTACCGGCACGGGAGGTTCGCCGCTGGTGCTGGAGGCGCAAGCCAACCACACCTACCGAATCTCGCTTGGAATGTCGCCGGATGCAATCAGCCTGGGAGGCTTCTCTTTTCTTAGCTGGCCGACTTTTTTGCGATGGGGCCCGACGCCTGTCAACAATGACCGTGCCAATGCCAGCCTTGTCACCAGTGCGAGCGGCGGTGCGATGTTCGACCTGAATCACACGACAAGGGGGCGCGGAGAGCCGGTCGACAATGTAGGTCACGAGTCGCTTTGGTGGAAGTGGTGTGCACCAACTTCGGGTTGGTACAGGTTTTCCATTGAGGGCAATCCTGATTGGGCACTCGTGTCGTTGTATCCTGCCCAAGGAGACGCGGTTTCGATGCTTGAACCCTTGGCCTCGAGCGAGCGAACATTCCTTGCGAACGGTCGGGTCGAAGCCACAATACTCGCTCGCTCCGGAGAGCATTACCACATACGAGTGGCTGCGCGCCCCGCGCTGCCCAGCACATTCGATGAACCTGTCGAACCGTCGGCGACCCTTTCTTGGCAAGCGGTGTCTGCACCGGCCTATCTCTATTCCCTCGGGACTCACACCGATATCGCGCCGCCTGGTTCAATGGAGGCTGCGCGGTCCATCGAACATCCTCGAAACCTCGTCGTTCATCCCAACGGCGCACGGTTGTTCGCCACCGCCGAGGCCAGGCTGGTGGTGTTCGATCGGGACCCGGATGGAGGACAGTTATCGACCGCGACCAGCTTTGACGCCGACTCGAACCTTGCCACCCTGAATCTCGACGCACTGAAGGGTTCGACACTCTCGTGGAGTAAGCGCCACCAGCGTCTGTTCGCCTTTGAAGAGCGTCAGAGCAATGTCTTCGCACTGCCCCCAGACGGCACATCGAACTGGTCGCGTAGTGAAGTCTCGGTGGCCAAGGACAGACCTGTGAACCTGCCTACATTCAGCACCTTCGCAGCGAGCCCCGATGGTCGTTTTCTCTATTTCGCGGATACACTCGCCCCCGAGATTCGCGTCTTCGCCGTGAACTCCGAATCAAGTATCCGTAGAGTTCAGAGCGTGGTTTCGGCCCAGGCGGCCGACTCCACGGAACTGCAACTCGACGGACTCGGGGTCATCGGTCAGATGCTGGTCACTCCCGACAACACACATCTCATAGCGGCGGAGGAAGCAAGGTTGTTGATTTTTTCCATTGACACCACGTCTGGCGCACTCTCCCTTGAACGGGAAATAGCCGCTGGCGGCGATTTGAATGCGTCCTTGGGTGACGATGACCCGCAACCACCTCTTGTCAATATTTTGCCGCTTCACGGACTTGTGCTCAATCAAGCGGAGGGACTGTTGTTTGTGTCCGGTAGGTTTGCGCCTCAGATGGCCGTGTTCGATGTCTCGGAAGACTATGCGAATCCGCGCCACCTTGGCTCATTGATCGATTTTCCTGTCGGGACCTCCTTCGTGAGTTCGCTCCTGTATCCGCCGAGCGGCCACGACCTTGGCGAGTGTGGCCGCGCCTATGCGCACGGCTCGGCAAGCGCAATTGATGTCTTTTGCGACAGTGGCCACTTCGTGGCGCTGTGGGACACCAATGCCCAAGCGCTTCGTGTCACTGACTATGGCTATTCCGGTGCGGAGGACCGCGCTGGCAACCTGATACCTTTGCATGGCGACTGGCTGAGGCAATCTGCGTCAAGCCCAGACGGCAAGCACCTGTATCGGGCGACGGGTGCCGACACGCCTCCTGAGTCCGATGGCATACATGTCTTTCAGCGGGCACTCGCCCTTGAGCTAGCGCCCTCCGGCAATCACGCGCCCGCCGCCAATCGCCTGCTTGAAGATCAGGTGGCGATCATTGGCCGGGCATTCAGCTACCAGT
>CAZNYE010000540.1:0-4038 GCA_964577185.1 uncultured Pseudomonadales bacterium
CGTATTCGCTCAACAAGACTCTTCCAGCGGCCTCGAGTTGGGCAACCTCGCCTTCCGAGATCTTGGTGGTTGCACTTGAGAGCTGGCGAAGAATCTCGAAGGATTCAAGCTGGATCATGAGTTCGAAAGCCCGCGAAAACAGAACATCTCCGACAAGCACGCTCGCGGCACCGCCCCATCGGAAAAACGCGGTCTCCTGACCTCGGCGCGTCGGGGATATATCGACGACATCGTCATGCAATAGCGTCGCGGTGTGCAGGAACTCAATCACTACGGCCAACTTGGCTGGCGCCACTCCCAAGTTCCCTAGGCAACGACATACCAGCAATACTGTGAGTGGCCTCAAGCGCTTCCCACCTCCAGCGACAATGTGGCTGCTGATAGTCTCCACCAGTGGCACATGTGAGCTGACCTGATGTTCAATCTCACCGTTCACGAGTTGAAAATCTTCAGACACCAAGGCGCGGACAGCCTCAAGCCGTGATTGTTCGGTGCCGGCATAACCGTCTTGTTGCCACTCAGCAGAAATCATCGCTGCGACTGACCAGTGCTTGTCAAGAAGATTGTCATTAGTGGGGGTTCACGGTTAGAATGCGCGCCTTTGGCCAAGGCATTGTAATACAGGCTTCAGGCTTAACACGCTCGTGCCTACCTTGGAGAAACAAGAGTTGACGGCCTATTCGTCGAGTATCGTCAGTTTCGCAACTCGATGGGTCTCCGACACTGCGGCCAAGCTAGAAGAGAACCGCTAAGCATCTGAGAATAGAATGTTCGCTGTAATTGAAAGTGGAGGCAAGCAGCATCGCGTCGCTGAAGGCGACGTGCTGAAGCTTGAGAAACTCAAAGACGAAAGAGGCGCTGGGCGCGAACCAGGTGATCATGTGAAGTTCGACCGCATTCTCATGATGTCGGACGAAGGAGAAGTGATCACCGGTACGCCGCTCGTGGATGATGGTTTGGTCGAAGGTGAAGTACTTGCCGAAGGCAGAGGCGCCAAGGTTCGCATCATCAAGTTTAAGAGACGCAAGAACTATTTGCGTAGGCAGGGGCATCGGCAGACCTTCAGCCAGGTGCGAATTACCAACATACGAATGCCAGCCAAGGCAATGCCTTCGACGAAGAACGCTGAAGCTCCGAAGGCCGCGAGCGTATGAAAGAGATCGTTTGAGCTAGGCACTGCATCGAGTCAGGTCAACACAGGAGAAATATCAAATGGCGCACAAGAAGGCCGGAGGCAAGACAAAGAACGGACGCGATTCAGAGTCCAAGCGATTGGGAATCAAGCGCTATGGGGGTCAATTGGTGAATGCCGGCGAGATATTGGTGCGCCAGCGTGGAACGAAATTTCACGCTGGAGATTCGGTCGGTATGGGACGCGACCACACACTCTTTGCGAAGGACAGTGGAGCCGTCCGTTTTGACGTGAAGGGTCCGCACCGGCGTCGTACGGTGAGTATCGTTCCGCCATCCTAACTTTGGCTGGAGCGTGACCCACCCTAGGTTGGGCGACCCCATGAGTCATCCTGGCAGATTCTGCGATGCGTTTTGTCGATGAAGCGGTCATCGAGGTCACTGCAGGCTCAGGTGGCAAAGGTGCTTTGAGTTTCCGACGCGAGAAATTCATAGAACGTGGCGGACCTGATGGTGGAGATGGTGGGGACGGTGGAGATGTGTACCTCTACGCCTGTGAGGCCCTGAATACGCTTGTAGACTTTCGCTTTCAACCCCGCTACGCGGCCGCGAACGGCGAAGCGGGCAGTGGTCGGCAGCGAACGGGTGCGCGAGGCGAAGATCTCCGAATCCCTGTGCCTTGTGGAACAATCATCAGTGATGATTTCACCGGAGAAGAGATTGGCGACCTCACCGAAGATGGTTCGGCGCTGCTAGTGGCCGCCGGCGGACAACGCGGACTCGGTAACACACGATTCAAATCGAGCACCAACAGGGCGCCTCGGCGCACGACCAATGGAGAAGCCGGGGAACAGCGAAAACTGCGTCTCGAACTCAAGCTCGTGGCCGATATCGGGCTCCTGGGTGCTCCCAATGCGGGTAAATCCTCTCTCTTACACCGAGTCAGTCACGCACGACCCAGGGTCGCTGACTATCCCTTTACCACCTTGGAACCCTGTCTCGGCGTTGCGCGTCTAGGCTATGCGCAAAGTCTGGTGCTTGCCGATATTCCTGGGCTGATCGAGGGTTCGCATCAGGGCGCTGGACTGGGGCTCAAGTTCCTGAGGCATTTGTCACGCACCAGCATGCTGCTGCATCTGGTGGATATCGCGCCGATTGACGGGGGTGACCCCCTGCAGAACATCCATTCAATAGAAGCGGAACTCTTCAGCTACAGCAGTGCCTTTGAAACAGTTCCCATTTGGGTCGTCTTCAACAAAATTGACCTGCTCGATGAAGATGCCCGGAATCCTTTCATGGAGAAAGCTAGGGCGTTCCTACCAACACGTTGCCTGTATTTCGTTTCGGCGGCCACTGGAGAAGGCATTCAATCCTTGCTCTATGCGGCAGGCGAAGAATTGCAACGAATGACCAAGAACGACGATACCAATCGCGGCGCTTACTCGTTGGAGTGATCGGATGAAGGACGAGCGGGACATACGGGAGCGATTGCGAAAGGCTCGCCTTGTCGTCGTCAAAGTGGGGAGCTCGATTCTCACAAACGATCAAGGTGTGCTTGAAACGGAAAGAATTGGGCAGATTGCACAAGACATGCTCAAGTTCCGGCAGCAGGGTACACAATCAATCTTGGTCACTTCAGGCGCTGTAGCTGCGGGTGTCGGGTGCCTAGGCCTCCCGGAGCGACCACACGCAATTAACGAAATACAAGCAGCGGCCGCTGTGGGCCAAACAGCTGTGATCGATGCCTACGAAGCGGCCTTTGGCGCGCAAAGTGTGCATGTGGCCTTGATTTTGCTTACCCATGATGATGTGGCAAGCCGAGAGAGGTATCTGAACGCACGTTCCACGCTCAGAACTCTGCTAAGACTGGGTGTTGTGCCTGTGGTCAACGAAAATGACACGGTCGCCACTGACGAGCTGAGATTCGGTGATAACGATGTGCTTGCTAGCCTGGTGACCAATCTCATGGACGCTGATGCACTGATAATGCTCACTGACCAGGCTGGTTTGTATGAGCAGGATCCGCGCGTTCACAAACAAGCAACTCTGATCGAATTTGAATGGGCGCACGAATCAAGACTGAGTGAGCTGCTCGCTGATACACCACCCGGCCCTTTTGGGAAGGGTGGCATTGCCTCAAAGGTGACCGCCGCGAGACTGGCGGCACGTTCGGGAGCAAGCACGATCATCGCTGATGGACGGGTGCCCGATCCCTTGCAGTTCCTTATGAAGGGAGAGTCCAATGGAACGCTCATTGCCTCCAACACCACGCCGCTTGTCGCGAGGAAGCGCTGGATCGTGGACCAGCGTACTCCAAAGGGAGAGCTGATTCTTGACGAAGGGGCTGTGGATGCTGTTCTCAACAAAGGTCGAAGCCTCCTGCCCGTGGGCATATCGGCATGTCGAGGCAAGTTCGGACGTGGAGACTTGGTAAGTTGTCTTGACCTTTCCGGTTTGCTCGTTGCGCGATGCCTGGTCAACTATTCGAGTGAAGAAACTGAGAAGATTCTCGGGGCGCCGAGCTCGGAAATTGAAAGCCGACTCGGCTACGTCGCCGAACCCGAACTCGCGCACAGAGACAATCTAGTGCCTATTGATGAGGGCTGGTCGGGTGAGGGCTGGTCGGGCGAAGCCCGACGCGAAGCACTGCTTCGCGAAGCCCGCAAGGGCTGACAGGAAGTCAGCCTTGGGCTTGGTGCGAAGAGAGCAGCCAGTGGCAGGATGCCCTCAAAGCAGTCGCGCGGAAGCGAGCGGTCCATTCGGGCGAAGCCCGACGCGAAGCAGATCTATGAAATAGCCTTGACGCGGCGGACGAGCCTTGACTTTAGTCGCGCTGCGGTGTTTCGGTGCAGCACGCCCTTGCCAGCCGCACGGTCTAGTTCTGATTCTGCTTCAAGGAGCGAATTC
>CAZNYE010000541.1:0-2667 GCA_964577185.1 uncultured Pseudomonadales bacterium
GAGGGGGGCGAGTAGTTACGATTTAAGTATGATTTTCTTTCTGCGCCATCCTTAGTTTTGTAAGTCCTGAATCCAAATAGACCGCCGTCTGCTCCATAGTAGGTTCGAAAACCGCAAGTATGACTCTCCCGGATACATCGCCCCGAGCCACAAGATCTTTCTCCTGAGAGACGATGGTGGAACGCATTCAATCTGACAGGGTTTTGGCGCTTGGGAAGAAGCTTGTTGAGGAGCTTGACCTAGAGCGTTCGGTCGATACGTGAGAGGTTTAAAGTTGTGCAACGCCAAATGATCGCGAATGAATGCGAAACTCGGGACAGTCTCTCGTCCCAGCAAATCGAAACCCCTTACGCAACCCACACAAAGCCTCCAAGACACTGAGTCATATTCAACAAGAATCCGAATTCTGCGAGTATGCTCGCTAACAGACCCAATGCGTTCTGGTCCCCGATGTCATCAATCAACTCGTGCGCGTTGACAACGGCGATGCCTCTTGCGTGTAGGTGATTGGTTAGTGATTGATCAGCACCGCAGCGCATGCCATACTCCCGGCAATCGCATCCAAGATTGCCTTATGAAGACTATTTCGATCCTTGTCGGCACCCAGTCAGACGGATGCACGTTCGAACTTGAGCCGCACAGCCGCGAGCTCGTTGGCCGTAGAGGAACTCCGCCCGACACGCCCCTCCCCGCGAGCCTGTTCATCCGTTACGAAGTGCGGCAGGACTTCGCCGACGTGCTCGGCAGGGACGAGTTACTTTGGACCGTCGCCGAAGTGCTCACAGGACTCCGTCGTGAGGGCATTGAACAAATCGCCTCCAAAGTCCAGCTCCTCGACGGCGCACACGAGTTGGCTGCCATCAATACTGTCCCGTGACAAATGTCCCCGCCCACCTCTTCACTGGCAAGGCAGGCGAACACGCCGTTGCCTCTCAATTGCTCATGCGCCATTGGATTGTTTCCTTCCCCGCGCCCGACCTTGGAGTGGATCTCCTGATCGCGGACCGTCGTCACGGTCAAGCCAGACGGGTCCAAGTGAAAACCGCCAACGCCCAAGAGCAGAAGCGTTCCTACGCCGCCCAGTTCCACCTCCCCGTCTCTCAACTCACCACACCGCTTACACCCGATCTCCTTTACGTCTTCGCCGTCGTTCGAACCGACCACTGGTCCGACTTTCTCGTCGCGGAGCGCCAAGATCTCCACCGCGAGCACGTTCTCCACGGACTTAGCGATGCCGATGGCGACTCAATCACCCTCCGTTTGGTCTTCAACGACTCCACCGTTTTTTGTGGGGAGCGCGACCTTTCCCGCTACAGGAACAACTGGCCCACACCCGACCCTTAACCCGCACTTCTCACGAACGGAATGGAAGTCTTGTCAAACGCCACACGATCGCGAAGGGGAGTAAATCACTCCAGCCGCAGCACATGCACTGCTCCGCCGTCGACACGCACATGATCGACGCGGTCGACGACGACCAGCCCGCCGCCTTGCCGCGATTGCCGCCGAAGCGTGAGCACCCCAGAGTTTCAAATCGGGGTGCTAAGATACTGAGCGTTTTCCTTGGAAACTCCCGCTGATGCGCGACCAGGCAGCCGCGCTGCGCGTCAACGGGGTGGCGGCGGGCGCACTCAATTCTGCGACGCCTCGGGCGGACACCGCCGAGACACACTGCCAACTGCGCGACGGTCGATTGCGCCTGCTCTACATCTCTCCGGAACGGCTCATGCAGCCGGACGTACTCGATGGCCTCGCCCGGCATGGTCCGGCGAGGTTCGCGATCAACGAGGCGCATTGCATGTCGCAATGGGGCCACGACTTCCGGCCGGACTACCGTCGCCTCGCCGAATTGCCGGATCACTTCCCGGACGCCCGGCTTAGCGCCTTCACAGCGACGGCCGATGCCGTCACACGGCGGGACATCGTCGAACGGCTGTTCGGCGGTCAGGCAAAGGTATTCGTCGCCGGATTCGACCGTCCAAACCTGCAGATCGGCATAGCCCCCCCGGAATTCTGCGGCGCGGCAAATCGACGCTCTGTTGGACCGGCACCCTGGGCAGTCCGGCATCGTCTACACCCTCTCGCGCAAGCAAGCGGAGCGGACGGCACAGCGCCTGTCGTCGCATGGGCGCACAGCACTGCCCTATCACGCCGGGATGAATCAGACTGTCCGAGACCGGAACCAGGACCGATTTCTGACCGACGACGGCATGGTGATGGTGGCGACCATTGCCTTCGGTATGGGCATTGACAAGCCCGATGTCCGCTTTGCTCCCCACGTCCGCAACCGCCCGTTCAGTCTACGAGTATCTTCTTCGACAAGGAATCAAGAGTCTTGTCCAATGATTCCAGACGGCCGCGATGGGGAACAGCCTTGCCAGAATTCGATCTCCAAAGCTCACCAATTGTCCACACGAGCCGGTCTGCTCCGCGCCCGGCCTACAGGTGGTTGATGCCGTTGGTATCAGCCAGCTTTGGTGCTCAAACGCTAGGTTGCCGTGGCCGCCAGAATCCTCACGATCAAAAAGAGAATCGTCACCGAAAACGCGAGATTGAAACCCACGATCCACTTGATCAGTTTGACATCGCCTTTCAACTCGGCGATGTCCTTCTGATAGTCGGCAATGGCGCTCGCTGCGGCCAGCGCCTTGTCCTCATCTGCGCCGG
>CAZNYE010000542.1:0-2483 GCA_964577185.1 uncultured Pseudomonadales bacterium
AATGAGTACTGATCTCGGTAGAAGTCGAGTAAGGCAAGCGCCACGACATCCTGCATCGTCATGAACTTTGACCCCCGAGCCGAAGCACCCCCGGAGTACTCTTTGGCGTTCCTGCCAATCGTTCCATCCCTTTTTAGGTAGGCTCTGAATGGCTCGATACTGGCGTGACCATGGTTGTTAAAGCCAAACACATAGAACAGGTGTTCGCTTGATGGTTTGGTTGAGACTTTGTCCTCGGCCTCCTGCATCCGTCCCGACCATTGGTCAAGCCAGTACTGGACGGTTCCTGGAAGACCTTGTTTGGCAGTATCTGCAGTGGGTGCTGGTAAGTTCCGCGCGGCAATCAGCGTGGCGGCGACATGCTTGCAGTTGAATTCGACCGGACAGGTACAATCACCCTCAAGCCACACGAAGTCCACGCCCGACCCAAGCTCGAATTCCACGTTCACGGAGTATGGTCTTTTGCGCGTGCCTTTCACCGTCCCCTCTATCTGATCAGTCGCAACATATTCGACTGACAAAACCCTACCGCGCTGAAAGTAGTCCATCCCCCTATTGAAGGATTTGAGGCCCAGCATGCGCCGCAAGGCCGGAAGTGAGTAGCCTGTAGATTGACTTTGATTCAGAGGAAACAACCCCGTTTGAGTTGATCCCGTGAGCCGAGCAAAGCGGCTCCACGGAACGACGAGTGATGGGTTAGTTTACAACGAGATTTGGTAACTACTCGCCCCCCTCCCTTGACACTACAGGAACTAGTCGCTATGTCACCTCTGATGATCAGCACACCCAATCTCTGTGTCCACAATCGGGCGGTGTTCTATCGGGCGAAAAAGGACACCCACCGCCGGAATTGAAGCTGGCTACCCCCCATAGCTCGAAACCACATCGCGGATTGCAATTCTCCGATTCCAGTAATATCCTTGTGCATATGTATATCCAGAGTATGATCATGAGAGTATCGAAATGGGGCAATAGCCTCGCGGTGCGGCTACCCAAGTCGCTGGTCGACGATCTTGGACTGAAGTCAGGCGATGAACTAGAAGTCGTCTCGGCGAAGTCGAACGGCATTGTCGTGGCGCGAGATGAACGCAGGGAAAGAGCGGTGGAGCGAATGCGCCAGCGCGCACTCTCCTTTCCCGACGGCTATTCATTTGATCGCGACGAAGCCAACTCCAGATGACTGCATTCCTGGACACCAATCTGCTGGTCTACGCGCAAGGGAAGGACGCCAAGAGCGAAATAGCTCGCAAGGCCCTTCTGGAAGGTGGAGTCATCAGCGTACAGGTGCTGAACGAATTTACGAGTGTGATGCGGCGCAAATTCAGCTTGAGCTGGGACGAAATAGCCGATGCGCTCGAAGACGTGAAAACCGCGCTGGACACCGTTCGCCCGATAGACGTGGAAACGCATTCCACAGCGGTGGAACTTGCCCGCGCACATGGGTTCAGCTTCTATGATGCCCTGATAATTGCCGCCGCGCTCGAAGCCGAGTGCGACCAATTGCTCACCGAGGACTTGCAATCCGGACGCCGAATAGAAGGTCTCGCCATCGTCAACCCTTTTTCCGGTTAGAGACGGCCCCAATTTAAGGAGTGACCAACCAGGAAGGCGCGAAATAGGACTCCCACCGCCCGGACTGCAAATGGGCGTCCCTTCCTCATTCCGGACTGTCTGCCGCGCTCGGCTCCCACGCCCCAGACACCCACGCCCCAGACCTTGTAAAAACCATTATAGTGGTATTTTGCTAGATATTCTGTTATATATCCACCACTTTAGTAGTTCATCAACCGATCATCGAAAATGACGACAACACTGGAAATCTTCCGTGGTGGTCGCTGGCGACCCGCGGCGGTGCTGAACGCGTTTGACAAATCTCGCGGACTAGCCGGGGCCTGTCAATTCGAATACCTACCCGAATATGCCGCAGAGTTTGCGGGATCTGAGACATCAAGAGCTGCAGGACTGAGCTGTCTTCTGCCCGCGGACTTTCAGCTTTACGAACTTGATCACTGGCCAGCCTTCGTACTCGACCTGTTGCCAAGTGGCTATGGTCGGAGGCAGTGGCTAGAACTCCTTGAACTTCAAGACAGTCCGGCATCCGACTGGCCCTTGTTACTCCGCGGCAGCGCCTTCCCTCCGGGAAACCTGAGAGTCGCCGAGGCCGTTGCCGCAAAGGACATGAATGCCCTAGTGCCGACCGCTGGTGGCGGTACCGTGCGCATGAAGGATCACCCCGGATTCACGCGTGAAGAACTGGTCAAACGTCACGAAGCCTTCATTGAGTACGCCTACCAACACGGCATCTATGCCGCAGGAGCATCGGATGTGCAGGGCGTTGCTCCAAAATTGTTACTCACCCAAGATCACAAGGGCGCTTGGCACGCCGAAGGAAGACTCGGCGATGAAGAGGTTGCATCGCATTGGATCGTCAAAAGACCTCGAGGTGACCGCGCGGCGGACCGCAAGGTGCTCAAAAACGAAGC
>CAZNYE010000543.1:0-12740 GCA_964577185.1 uncultured Pseudomonadales bacterium
CCTGGCCATCCCGGAACCACCAAGCGCAGGGGTGCGCCTTGCATGGGATGCATGGGCGCCTGATTTTGTTCGAAGGCGATGAGCACGCCGCCATCAAGCGCTTTTGAGATTGGAATCCCACGAGAAAGTGGATGTCTGGCCGGGTCACCGGAAAGGTGGCTATCTGCCCCGATGTGCGCCGTATAAACTGCTTCAGGCTTGATGCCGCAATCCTGCAGCACGTCGCGGAGTCGCACCCCGGTCCAGAATGAGCAGGCTACGGCGCCTGTGGTCCACTGATTGCCGAGTGTAGGCGGATCAAAGAACGCCCGTCCGTTCCCCGCGCATTCAATGACCAGCGCCTCCGTGGTCACTTCAAATCTTGAGCGCAATTCTGCGATGGAGAAGCGGCTCGGGCGCTCTACCAATCCGTCTATCTCAAGTGTCCAGTTTTCGGCGTCCATCAGCCGAGGTGGCGTACCGTTATTGCGGATGAAGTGGCGTGGAGTTGGAGTCACTGAATCATCGAGAAAGTGGGCTTCGGTTTCGGCGCATAAGGGTCGGTCACTGAGGATGCGTAGCCCTTCTTTCTGCGCTACCAGGATTTCTTTAGCAAATGCGGCCGGAATCAACCCCTTTGGAATATTTCGAAAGAAAGGAATATTGGCACCCACCGCGGCGGCGGTGAAGGCAACACCCGCTGCCTGCAAGAATTCGCGCCGCGGCTTGTCCATGTTCATTCCATGAGTCCCAGCGTTCGCCTCAGGGTCTCGATCATCTCGCCGAGACTTCTTCCTGAAGGATCGATTTGCAAGGTGGTTATGCCAACCTCTCGATACTTGTCGAGCCGAGCCTTGACCGCGGCTTCATCGCCAATGGCATTGGTAGCGTAGATCATCTCGTCCGGGATCACTTGAGCCGCTTCTTCGCGCTTGCCGTCAACCCACAGTCCTTGTGAGCGTTTGCAGACATCTTCCCATCCCGCGCGCTTGAAGGCATCGTTGTAAAAGTTGGTGCGCGCAGACCCCATGGCGCCCAGGGTAAACGCCATGCCGGCCTTGAGCGGCCTCATCATTGAGGCGGGATCATCGGTGAAGCTCACCCGAGTGCCAACCTGCAAGTCCAGATCGCTTAAACTTCGACCTGCTCTCTGGGCTCCTTGACGCAAGTGCTCGAAGTGCGCTTCCGCCGCTTCAGGCACAAATGATGTGCCGACCCAGCCATCGGCGAGTTCTCCGGTCATTTGCAGGGGAGCGGGGGCCAAGGTTGCGAGGTAGATTGGAATATTTCGATTCGGACGAACTGCAAGGCGAAGAGATTTACCCTGTCCGCCGGGGAGGGGCAACTGATGGTATTTGCCTTCATAGGCGATACGCTGGCCATTGAATGCCTGCCGGAGGATTTCGATGGTCTCCCGCATGCGTGTGAGTGGACCCGCATAGGGTTTTCCGTGCAGACCCTCGACCACTTGCGGTCCACTCGCACCCAGTCCGAGCACGAACCGGCCTTCGGATAAGGCATCCATGGTGATGGCGGTCATGGCGGTCATGGCCGGTGCCCTCGCACTGATCTGCATGATGCCCGTGCCAAGCTGAATACAATTGGTTCGGCCAGCGAGAAATGCAAGCGGCGAAACCGCATCGTAGCCCCAAGCCTCCGCTGACCACACACAATCCACGCCGAGCTGTTCCGCTTCCTGCACGTATTCACTGATTTCGCCGAAGTCTGTGAGTGGCCCAGTACCGGGCGCGCCGATGGCAATAGCTGTCCGCATCATGTCTTCGTGTCTTGGTTGTTCCCTGATTCTTGGCAGCGAGACCCCACCCTGCGCCCACCGCTTGACTGCAAGCTTTGAACTACAATGAGATTATAGGGTTCTCCAGGATGAGGAGGTTGCCCACCGAACTTTGGTTCTCTAGGTGAAAGCACGCACATGGGTCTAGAACACCGGCTGTTTGAACGTCACATCACGAAAGGGCGCCTTGCCGTCACCTTTCCGGATGGAAGCCAGGGTGTCTATGGCGAAGGCTTGCCTAGCGCCACCTGGGTGATCCGAACCAAGTCCGCGCTTCGCAGGATGCTCAGCAATCCACAACTTAATCTCGGAGAGACTTATATCAACGAAGAGTGGGATGTCGAGGATGGCAGCCTCTATGACCTCATCACCATTCTCAGAACAAACCTCGAACAGGCGACCGTGCGTTTGAAGGACAGTCCGCTGCTTGCGGCCTTGATGACGGCGTTTCGCTCGATCAACACCATCGCCTCTAGTCGCCGCAACGTCAGCCATCACTATGATCTGGACGAATCCCTGTTTCGCGCCTTTCTCGATAAGAACATGCACTACTCCTGCGCTTACTTCGAGCACCAGGATCAGTCGCTTGAGGATGCCCAGAACGCCAAGGCGCACCATATTATGAACAAGCTCGATGTGGGCGAAGGTCAGGAGGTACTTGATATTGGTTGCGGTTGGGGCAGCCTCGCCATGTACCTCGCGGAGCATGCCGGTGTGCGGGTCAAGGGCGTCACCCTCTCGACTGAGCAACTTCGCGTCGCACGGGAAGAAGCAGAGAAACGCGGCCTCAGCAACCTCGTCCGATTCGAGTTGCAGGACTACCGGCAGGTCAACGAAGCCTATGATCGAGTGGTGAGCGTGGGCATGTTCGAGCATGTGGGGAAGAACTACTACCCCGCCTTTTTCAACCAGGTTGGCAAGTGTCTCAAGCAGGGTGGTGTGGCCCTTCTGCACAGCATCGGCTCGCCCAAACCTCCACGCCAAACCAATGCATGGATTACGCGACATATCTTTCCAGGAGGCTATATCCCCTCGCTCTCGGAGGTGACGCCGAGCATTGAAGCTTCTGGCCTGGACACCACGGATGTCGAGGTATTGCGTCTTCATTATGCATACACGCTGCGCGAGTGGCACAAGCGGTTTCAGCGCGTCAGGGATGAATTCGTGAAGTCTCGTGGCGAGCGCTTTTGCCGCATATGGGAGTTGTATCTGATCTTCTGCCAGACGGCCTTTGAGCTTGGCGAGCTGGTGGTTTTTCAATTGCAGCTCGGCAAGCCGCCCTACGAACTGCCCATTCGAAGGGATTACTTATATGAGGCGAGTTCGGAAACCTAGGCGGGAGCAGCATGAGCATGGCTTTCGGCGCGGAGGTTGAGGAGGTTGACAGGCACGGTCAGCAGATTCGCACACATGGGTACAGCATTGCCGAAGGGCTCATACGCCCAAGTCTTTTGGAACGAATCCGGGGCGAACTCGCTCCCTATTTTCTCTCCTCGCCGAAGGGCCGAAATGATTTCGAAGGCTATGAATCCCAGCGTCTCTATTCCTTGCTGACCAAATCAGAATCTCTTGCCAATCTGATTGAGCATCCGCTGGTGCTCGGGCTCTCCGACCGGTTCTTGCGGCCGGACTATTTGCTGTCCGCCGCCGTTGCCGTGCGAATTCACGGAGGCGAAACCCCCCAGGGCTTTCACCGCGATGACAATCCGGCCGATGCGCCGGACTCGGGCTTTCGAGATATGTGGGGATTTTCGACCATTTGGATGTTTGACGATTTCACTGACAGCAACGGCGCGACAGAAATCATTCCGGGAAGTCACAAGTGGCCCATGGAGAAGATGCCTGAACCCTTACGGGCAGTGAAGGCCTGTGCGCCCGCTGGGTCAGTGCTGCTGTTTGCGGGCAATCTGCTTCACCGCAGTGGGCGCAGCCATGAATCCGGCAATGGCAAGACCCGACTTGGCATCACTATCCAATACTCACAGCCATGGATGCGCACCATCGAGAACTTCTCGCTTGCCGTGCCGCCGGAGAAGGCCACGCGCTTCAGCCCAAGGGTGCAGGCACTCTTGGGCTACAGTGTCGTCGCACCCGGATTCGTTGGATTCGTGGACGGGCTGCATCCCAGGCGATTGATTGATCCTGGGTATGTTGGGAGGAAGTGCCGGCGTTAATGGCCGCGAGTAGATTCAGGGTGAGAAAAGGTTACCTTGGGGAGCAATTCACTGCCGTTGGAGTAAAACGGCTGTCTAGCGTCGATGCAGAGTTGGATATGGTTTGGTGAATGCGAACGAGCAGAGTAGAACGCTTTCTGCCCGGTACTATAAGGATGGATCAGAGATTCTAATATCACGCGGGAAGAGAAAGAATCCCAGAAGGCTGACACCTCGAGAGTGTGCCCGCCTTATGGGATTCCCTGACGACTTCAAGATTCCAGTTTCAGACACACAAGCCTATCGGCAGTTTGGGAATTCGATAGTTGTTCCTGTGGTCCGGTCTGTTGCTGAATCCATGCTCCCCTATATACTTGAAGCCAAGCGAAACGCAGACACTGGTCAAAGAGCATTTGCTGTCTGATCATCGAAGACGAATATGCCTCCAACTGAGGGGCGACCATGCGCATCGACACTCTCTAGTTCTTCAAACTCGCAAGAAACTCCATGGTGCGTGCATGACCCTCTTGATCTTCGCTAATGATCGCCGCGTTGAGTTCGGTGATTCCGGCATTCTCAAATCGCTGTATGCCTCCACGCAAGGCATTCTCATCTCCGAGCACGGCGATGTCCGCCGGGCCTGCCGCGCCCTCGCGATCAAGCATCGCCCGGTAGCTCGGGAGCTGACCGTAGATCGTTAATTCCCGCGCCGTCTGCTCCCGAAGCTCGTCCGGCTTGAGCGTGAGGCCAATGGGCACGCCAGCGACCACTCGCGGAGCCGGACGTCCGGCGGCTTCGGCAGCAGCGTTCAAGTTCTTGACGATGTGATCCTCCATGGTGCGCGGCCCGACCATCCAGGTGTTGGTGCCGTCGGAGAGTTCTCCAGCTATTTTCAACATGCGAGGTCCGAGTGCCGCGACCACCACAGGCACGGCCTCGGCGCTTGGCACATCGAATTGCACATTGGTGACCTTGAACTCATCTCCGGAATAGGTCGTCAATTCCTTGCGAACCAAAGGCATGAGCACGGAAAGATACTCGCGCATATGGCGTGCCGGGTGCGCATAGGACATCCCGAACATGTTTTCTATGACGATCTTATGCGAAAGGCCTATGCCGAGGGTGAATCGATTGTTGGTGGCAGCTGCAGCCGTGAGTGCCTGCTGCGCCATGGAGACCGGGTGGCGCGGATAGGTGGGCACCACCGCCGTTCCCAGTCTGATGCGCGAGGTGGCGGCACCTATCACCGACAGTGCATTGATGGCATCGAAGGAAAATATGTTCGCCATCCACACAGAATCAAGGCCGGCGGCTTCCGCGCCGCGGGCTGTTTCGATCAGGCCTTCGAGGAAAAGTCCTCCGCCGCCGGCACCCATCATCACACCAATGTCCATCATTCCTTCCAAGTGATACAGAGAAACGAAGTAACCACTCGCCCTCCTTGACACTATAGGACGCTGCAGCCGCTATGTCGCCCCTGATGGTGGGCTCACCCATTCCGTGCGCCCACAACAGCTACATTGTCCTATAGTGTCAAGGGGGGCGAGTAGTTACGAAACCAACACATATAATAGCCAGCTACCTTCAACTCAGACACAAGTGACTCGCGAGAATTCTGAAAAATTATGTATCGCCATCCTTGGTGGCACCGGAGACCTGGGCACCGGACTTGCGATTCGCTGGTCGAAGACCGGCCACGAAATAGTGATTGGATCGCGAACCCAGACCAAAGCGGACGCTGCGGTGGCGGCGCTGCACGAAATAAGTCCGGAAACGCCGGCGCGCGCCTTGGAGAATCCAGCAGCCGCCGCGGCCGGTGATGTGGTTGTGCTGACCGTACCCTTCGCGCATCAGCTTTCCACCTTGGAGACGGTGAAAGATGGTCTCAAGAACAAGATCCTCATCGATACCTCCGTGCCGCTCATGCCACCCGCCGTCGGCCGCGTGCAACTGCCAGAGGGTGGAAGTGCTGGAAAGCGTGCCCAGGCTTTCTTGGGAGAGGAGGTCAAAGTCGTTTCGGCGTTTCAGAACGTGGCCGCGCATCTTCTGCAAACCGAGGCGAAGATCGACTGCGATGTATTGGTGGCCGGTAATAGCCCCGAGGCACGTCAACGGGTGATCGAGCTCATAGAGGAGGCGGGTATGAACGGCTATCACGCCGGCCCGATCGACAATGCCGCGGCAGCAGAAGCCTTGACGTCGGTGCTTATCCAAATCAATCGTCGCCATGACATCGCCCATTCCGGCATACGCATCGTCGGACAGACAGACCACTAACCCCAGCGGTGCCGCGTAGCATGTCGGCGCATTTTTCAGTTCACGCCATAACGGGCGTGCCAATGATCAAGCCTGGCGATGACCTCGCCAGCATCATTGTTGACTGCATCGAGTCAAATGGCTTGACGCTTGAAGACAAGGACGTGCTCGTCATTGCCCAGAAAGTGGTTTCAAAGGCCGAAGGACGCTACGTCCGTCTTGATTCGGTGATGCCGGGCAATCGCGCGCGTGAAGTTGCCGAAGTCACCGACAAGGATCCGAGGCTGGTCGAGATTATTCTGCGACAATCCAGCCAAGTCGTTCGCATGAAGCCGGGTGTGCTTATCGTGCGTCACAAGCTCGGCTGGGTGTGCGCTCAGGGAGGGGTCGATCAATCAAACATAGACCACTCCAGAGGGGAACAGGCGCTGCTGCTCCCCGAACATCCGGATGCGTCGGCGCACAGTCTACGCGATCGAATATATGACTTAAAAAAAATCTGTACAGGAGTCATTATCTGCGATAGTATGAATCGGCCCTGGCGGCTTGGTTCTGTGGGCGTGGCCATCGGCTGCGCCGGTGTCGCGGTACTTGAAGATCACCGTGGCGGTGAAGACCTCTATGGTCGCGAACTTCAAGTGACTCTGATCAGCAGAGCAGACGCCATCGCTAGCGCCGCCAACCTAGCAATGGGTGAGACTACTGGGAGGGTTCCGCTCGCCTTGGTGCGCGGCATCGACCCCGGGGACGCGGAAATGCGCGCCTTGGACATCATTCGCCCAGTAGAAGAGGACATGTTCCTATGAATCTGTTCAAGAGACCCTCCAAGAAAACTTCCGAGAAACGCAATAAACCAAAGTACATAGTGCTCACCGGCGGTGTCGGTGGTGCCAAGCTCTGCCAAGGGCTCGCCCAGCTGCTCGAACCCTCGCAAGTACTGTTCGTTGTGAACACGGGCGACGACTTCACCCATCTTGGCCTCCACATCTCGCCTGACATAGACAGCCTCACCTACGCGCTCGCTGGCCTAGCGAGCAAGGAACGTGGATGGGGACGTGATGATGAAACCTGGAATTGCCTGGAGACCTTGGCCCAGCTGCGCGAAGACACCTGGTTTCAACTTGGGGACCGTGACCTCGCGCTGCATCTCAAGCGCACGGCCTTGCTTGCCTCAGGTAAAACCTTGGCGCAAGCCACAGCCACCATCAAGAAGGCACTGCGTGTGCGCCATCGCATTGTGCCCATGAGTAATGACCCGGTTCGCACCCTTGTGGATACCGAGGAAGGACTGTTCACGTTTCAGGAGTACTTCGTGGCGAGGCGCTGCGAACCCAAAGTGAAAGGCTTTGTGTACGAAGGCGGACTCGATGCACGAATTCCGCAAAGCGTACACACCTTCTTGCAGTCCTCGGAGTACCGGGGAACCATCATTTGTCCTTCAAATCCCTTGCTCAGCATTGATCCGATATTTGCGGTCGAGGGGATGCGTGATTGGCTGATGTTCCCGCACCTGCCAAGGGTGGCGGTTTCACCAATCATTGGGGGCGAAGCTGTAAAGGGGCCAACTGCGAAGATGCTCAAGGAGCTTGGCATGGAAGTGAATGCAGTGGCAGTGGCCGAGCACTATGGAAACTTCTTGGACGGCTACGTCTATGATCGGCGGGACCATTACCTAGACACACGGTTCAAGGGATTGGGCCTGCCGACTTCTGCCACCAACACCTTGATGGAGACCGAAGAGGACAAGGTAGCGCTTGCGCACGAAGTCTTGAAGCTGCTTGACGAGGTGAACTTGGTAAACCGCATGTTTGGAAGATTGGAGCCCTATGATTCGTTCTAGAAGGGTGTGGGCGCTGGTGCCGATCAAGTCCTTCGCGGGTGCCAAGAAGCGGCTGTCTGAAGCGCTCGATCTAGGCACTAGACGGGCACTCGTGCGCGCCATGGCGGAGGATGTGATTGGGGAACTGAAGAAGGTACCGGGTCTGACAGGCATTCTGATCGCCACGAGATCGGACGAAGTGCGTGAGTTCGCGCACAAGCAGACTGTCGAATGCTGGAAAGATCCAATAGAAACCGATCTCAGCACAGCCGTTGATGGGGCGGCCCGCTATTTGCGGTCAGACTTTGCGGCCGACACCCTAATGATCCTACCCTGTGACGTCCCGCTGGTGGAATCGGAAACGCTGACTCAAGCCTTGGCACAACACAAGGACTTGACACTGGCTTCCGATAACGAAGGCGAGGGCACCAACCTGCTCATTGCCTCTCCGCCACATCTCATCGACTTCTGCTATGACGGTCACGGTTTTGGAGTGCATCGCGAGCGAGGATTGGCGCTCGGCGCCCAAGTACAGGTGATTGAGGATGACCGGATTCAATTGGATGTGGACACACCGAGAGATCTAGAGCGTTTAACTACCATGGGCGAGGGGATTGAAGGAAGGCGAACCCTCAATTTGGTCCGGCGGAATCAAGCGAGATTTCGTGTAACATCGAAGTCTGTGGAAGAAGTGTGAGGGGCTGAGCACCCCATGAGTTCGCGATTTGCCGACTTGTTATCTGCCGCCGGGTGCGGTCAAAGACTGGATGCGAGCCAGTGTCTGGAGCTTGGCCAATATCGGGACCTCGGCGCGCTGCGCGCCCTGATGCAGACCGCCACGGCGCGGCGGGACGCTGAATTCCACAATGTCATGACTTTTTCCAAGAAGGTTTTTATTCCGCTCACGCACCTGTGCCGCGATGTCTGCCATTACTGCACCTTCGCGCAGACACCCAAGCGCATAGAAGCGCCCTTTATGCCGATCAAAGAGGTGCTGCGCATTGCCGGGCGCGGCGCGGAACTTGGCTGCAAGGAAGCCCTGTTCACGCTCGGCGAGAAGCCCGAGCTCCGCTATCGCGCGGCGCGGGAAGCCCTGCAGGAGCTCGGCTTCGAGACCACCATCGAGTACTTGCGATTTGCAATGAAGCGTGTGCTTGAAGAGACCGGGCTCTTGCCGCACGCGAATCCCGGCAATATGACCCCCGAAGAACTCCAGATGCTGCGTGAAGTGTCGCCCTCCATGGGCCTCATGCTCGAGTCCATCTCCCATCGTCTCGCCGAGAAAGGCATGCCCCACTACGGCAGTCCGGACAAGGTGCCTGCCGTTCGCCTGCGCACACTCGAAAATGCCGGCAAGGCGCGAATCCCCTTCACCACCGGCATCTTGATCGGCATAGGAGAAACACCTCGCGAGCGCATTGAGTCGCTGCTCGCCATTCGAGATCTGCATGACCGCTATGGGCACATACAGGAGGTCATCATTCAGAACTTTCGCGCCAAGCCGGGCACGAAGATGCGGGAGGCACCCGAGCCTTCTCTGCACGAATTCTTGTGGACCATCGCGGTTGCGCGGCTAGTCTTTGGTGCCGGAATGAGCATTCAGGCTCCTCCAAATCTCAACCCCGGCGTGTTGCCGCGTCTCATTGAAGCAGGCATCAACGACTGGGGAGGGGTTTCTTCCTTGACTCCGGACTTTGTCAATCCCGAAGCACCCTGGCCGCACCTAGAAAACCTGCGCCAAGAAACTAGAATCGCGGGCAAACACTTGAAAGAGCGCCTGACCATCTATCCGACCTATGTCAAAGACTATGAGACTTGGACGCATGCCGGGCTGCACTCGCAGTTGCTGCGCGCGACGGATATGCGCGGTTATCCGAGGGAAGACGATTGGAGCCCAGGAGATCCAGACGCGGTTCCACCAGAAGAAGAGGTGCGACGTGTCACAGGATATGTCAACAGCGTCTCACGGAATTTTCTCGACTTGATTGAGGCGGCATCCGCTGGGCAAGGGCTCGATGAAGCCGGCGTAGTGCGTTTATTCGCCGCCGAAGGCGATGAGTTCAGCACCCTGTGCCAGGCGGCGGACGAGGTGCGACAAAGGATAAACGGCGACACAGTGTCCTTTGTTGTCAATCGCAATATCAATTACACCAACATCTGCTACTTCAAGTGTCAGTTTTGTGCCTTCTCGAAAGGGAAGCTCGCGGAGAATCTGCGCGGACGCCCCTACGACCTCGATGCGGAAGAAGTCTCGCGGAGGGTCCGAGAGGCCTGGGGTCGCGGCGCGACCGAGGTGTGCATGCAGGGCGGCATTCACCCCGAGTACACGGGCGAAACCTACCTTTCCATTCTCCGCACAGTGAAGAAGGCCGCGCCGCGGATGCACATCCACGCCTTTTCTCCCCTTGAGGTCTGGCAAGGCGCGGCGACATTAGGGCTTGGGCTTGACACCTATCTCAAGGCGCTACAGGACAACGGACTTGGCACGCTTCCCGGAACCGCGGCGGAGATTCTCGATGACGAGGTGCGTCAGATCATCTGCCCTGACAAGATCAATACCAGTCAATGGCTGGAGGTCATGGAGACCGCGCATCGGCAGGGAATCAACAGCACCGCGACCATCATGTTCGGCCACGTTGAACAGTCGAAGCACCTCGCGCGCCACCTATTGAGGTTACGAGACCTGCAAATCCGCACAGGTGGATTCACCGAATTTGTCCCCTTGCCTTTCGTGCACATGGAAGCGCCCATGTACCTCAAAGGACGGGCGCGCAAGGGTCCGACCTTCTCTGAGGCTATCCTGGTACATGCTGTGGCGCGACTCGTGCTGCATCCCCACTTTTCCAACATTCAGGCTTCCTGGGTGAAACTCGGGCACCAGGGGCTGAACGCTTGCCTCTCTGCCGGATGCAATGACCTTGGCGGTACGCTGATGAACGAGAGCATCTCGCGCGCCGCCGGTGCGAGTCACGGTCAAGAAACCACACCCCAGCAAATGATGGCGCTCATCAAGGCGGCCGGACGCAAGCCGCGGCAAAGGAACACTCGCTACGGCGAAGTTTCCGAGGAGCGCAGACAGGCAGGACTGGCCGCCGGTGAACTCACCGAACTAATCAATACGCCAGCCCGCAAGTACGAACGTCAGCAGGGACACAAGCGCGAATTGCATCGCAATCAATCGAGGAGCGAATCTCCCGACCTGATCGCCAGCCTTCCAACAAATTAGCGCCGCCGAATTCAGTGCCGTCAGGCATTGAACTCGCGAGCAAGACAGAATCGCAACCCTGTTTTGCGAGTCTGAACAAGTCCAAGGCTGGACTTGTTCAGAGCAAACCTATCCCGCTTCTCCGTTTTGCGCGGGGCAAGGTTCTGTTGCGGCTTGCTGCTCTGCGGCTTTCTTAGCCAAGCGTCTCTCGCGGCGCTCCACCGCCGCGAGTTGAATCTCACGCACGGGCTTTCCTTTCTGCGTGCGCACCGCCAGGATGAGTGGCAGAATCAATCCGGCGTTGAGTGCCAGGCTTCCCGCGGCGACAAGCAGCCAGGTGATGCGCATTCCGCCCAATTCAAACACGTAGCCGACCAAGGGGCCAACCAGCGCGAAGGCGATACGAAATCCGAAGTTTGCCAGCGAATTGACGGTAGCGCGAATCTCCGAAGGAATTCGCGAATTGACCGCATCTCTTAACAGCACTATGCCCAATCCGCGTGCCATGAACACAAGGATGGCTGCGAGGAAGCCGATGAGGGGACCGAACACCGCGAGGCCCAAGTAGCCTACTACCGGAATCAATGCAATGAATCCCAGTCGAGCCGACGCGGGCACCAATCTCACCAGGCGATGCGAAATCTGCCCTGACAGCGCCGCGACAAGGCTCAGTACCGCCCACAGATATCCGAAGTACTGCAGCGGGATGTCGAAGAGCTGCCATTGTTTTTGCAGAAGCCAGACGACAAAGAAGACACTTAAGCTCCAGAAGGCGAGGGACAGAAAGGCGAAGCGCAGCACTGGATTCACGGACAGCAGCAGTCGCAGGATCAGCGCGAAGTTCTCACCGTGACGCCGCGTGGAGAGTCGGCGGCGCGCCGGCTCGTACACGCCCAAACACACAAAGAGCGGCAGCCAGGCAACTAAGGCTTGTACGGCGATTAAGACTTCAAGAGAGTCGAGTGCTAACAACGCACCAGAGAGCACGCTGGCGAGTGCCGCTGACAAGGTGTCAAGCAGGAACAAGCGACGAACAGCCTTCGGGCGCCGCCCTTCAAGGCCACCGATTGCAAGCTCGGTATCGTAGAGAAGTGCAAGGTCTGCCCCGGATATGAGGCTGACCGCCACCGCCATGCAGAGCTCAAAGCCCACCAACATGGCGAATCCTTGCGAAAAGTGGAGCAGTAGCGTGCCGCAGCCGTAAAAGATGCTGCCGATGACAAGCGTGTGCTTGCGACCAATGAGGTCGGAGAGATAGCCGGACGGCACTTCAAGACTGGCAACCGCGAACCCGAATATGGCCTGCAGCAACAGGATTTCGCCTAGGTCAAGTCCGCGCGACTCGAAGACCGGCACAATCACCGGCATGATCAGCGAGAATACATGAAAGAAACTCACACCGATGATGAGCAGGAGATTGCGACGCAGCAGCTTCTCTGGCGGTGCGGTCGTTATCTCTTGTGTCGTTTCTTGCGTCATTTCAGGATTCACTTTTCGTGAGTAATCATGCGGCGAAAAAAAAAGCCCCGGAGT
>CAZNYE010000544.1:0-6944 GCA_964577185.1 uncultured Pseudomonadales bacterium
TGAAGAAGCTCATCCAAGAAATTGATGTCGCCGATGAGCAAGAGATGCTCGTGGTACCGCTTGAGCATCTATTCGTGGGAAACCTGGTCGAAATCCTGCAGCGGCTGGCCCCCGAGACGCTTGGGCAGACGAGCGCCGGACCGCAAAGGGTGCAACTCATTGGCAATAGCTTCAACAATTCACTGATTCTGCGTGGCAAGACAAGCGCGGTGGCACCGGTACTCAAGCTTATCAGCGAGCTCGATCAGCCGGCCCGCGAGAGCGGCGCTCCGGAAGTGCATTTCCTGCAGCATTCCGATGCGATCGTGATTGCCGAGATTCTGCGCGAACTCGCGCCAAGTACGACCGGCGAAGATGTCGTGTCAGAGGTCACCATTGGCGTGGACGAGTCAACCAACTCCGTTGTCATCCGCGCCGACCCGCGTGTTCGAGCGGAGTTTCGACAAGTGATCAGCCAACTCGACGTGAGGAGGCCCCAGGTACTGCTTGAAGCAGCGATCATTGAAGTGTCGGTGACGGACACACTCGAAACCGGGGTTGAACTCGCCGTGGCCGATGGCGACGGAAGATCCGTACCCTTGGCGACCACCGCGCTCGATGCCACATTGGCACCGCTCTTTCAAGGCATCCTCGGCCAGGACGATCAATCTGTGCTGGACCCGATCACCGCAGTCGGCAACGTCTATCAAGCTGGGGAATCTCGGGCTGGAGCGTCGCTTGCGATCGCCCGTCTTGACGCCACCGGAATTAGTTTTGCCGCCATGTTGCAACTCTTGGCCACCAATTCATCTGTCAACCTGCTGTCAACCCCGAGCGTACTTTCACTCAATAACGAGAAAGCGCAGCTTACGGCGGGTCAGAACGTCCCGTTTATCACAGGTTCCTTTACGACAAGCGGAGACGGCTCAGACAGGCCGTTCAACACCAGGGAACGCGAGGATATAGGCGTCACGCTCGAAGTAACGCCCCACATCAACGAAGGGAATGCACTGCGCCTTGAGGTCACCCAGACGGTGCAAACGATCGACCCTCTTGCCACCGCAAGCCTCTCTGACCTAGTGACCAACAAACGGGAAATATCCGCAACGGTGCTGGCCGACGATCAACAAACCATAGTACTCGGCGGACTCATTCAAGATGACTTGGAGACCGTGCAACGCAGAGTACCCCTGCTTGGCAGCATTCCCCTGGTGGGCAGGCTATTTCGCGCGGACTCCGAGACTCGCCGCAAGCGAAATCTCATCGTCCTGCTTCGTCCCACGATCCTGCGCGATGCCGCCGGCATGACGCAAGTCACCTCTCGCAAGTATGAAGGTGTGTTTGAAGCCGAACTCAAGAGCCGCGGCCGCGGCGGTATCGAGGATATCTACGACGGCCGCTCAGACGAAGAGGAGTAGCCTTCCGAGGGCGCCGCGGCACGTGCCGGACCTTCTTCAATGATCAGACTCCTGTTGACCACTGATGGCAGCATCTGTTGATTGCGTTGTCGTGGGTGCCGGCGTAATCGGCCTTGCTGTGGCTCGCGAATTGGCGCGGGCGGGCATCGAAACAATCCTTCTCGAACGTGAACTGCTGATTGGTTCAGAGACGAGTTCGCGTAACAGCGAAGTTATTCACGCTGGCATCTACTATCCCCCCGGTTCGCTCAAGGCCGAATTCTGCGTACGGGGTAAGCTACTCCTTTATGCCCATTGCCAGTCCCACCACGTCGAATATCTTAACTGCGGAAAGCTCATCGTCGCCACCGCCCTCGAACAGGTCGGCAAGCTGAAAGAACTGGAGAACAGGGGCAGAGCCAATGGAGTGAACGACCTCGAATGGCTCACGTCAGCGGATGCCCGCGCGCTCGAACCTGAACTCAATTGCGTCGCGGCGCTTTTGTCACCCTCGACGGGAATCGTCGACAGCCATGCGTTGATGCTGAGTTTGCAAGGCGATTTCGAAGCCGCCGGCGGAAGGCTGGCATTCGGCGCACAGGCGGCAGGCGGTATTCGGCAAGACAATCGATTCCTATTGCAAATCGACGCTTCAGAAGCCATGCAATTGTCCTGCTCCTTTCTGGTGAATTGCGCGGGACTGCACGCCCAATCGTTCGCCGGGCGGCTTGCCAACATGCCTCGGGAGCAAATTCCAGCCCTCTATTACGCGAAGGGAAGCTACTTCACGTACAGCGGACCATCGCCGTTCAGCCGCCTAGTCTACCCCGTCCCGGAGACTGCCAGCCTTGGCATCCACCTAGGGCTTGATTTGAGCGGCGCTGTACGCTTCGGGCCAGACACCGAGTGGACAAGCCATGTCAACTACGATGTTGATCCTTTGCGTTCAGACCTCTTCTATGACGCGATTCGTCAGTACTGGCCGGGTTTGCCAGACACCAGCCTCGCACCAGGCTACGCCGGGATGAGACCAAAACTCCACGGACCTGACCAGCCGGGCGCCGATTTTGTCATTCAGGATGCACGGATCCACGGCGTGGACGGTCTTGTCAATCTATTCGGCATCGAATCGCCCGGACTTACCTCCGCGCTGGCGATCGCGGAAAGGGTGCGAGCCTTGCTTTTGGGCTGAATTGACTGGGACTCATTCAGCGACACTCTTGGGCTCTTGCACCTACTTGGGAACGCCATATACCCTTGCCATATACAACCCGACCACATATGATGAACCCACATCGCATCGCATGAGTTCAGGAGGTGTCAATGGCGATCGGTTCGATATTTGAGAACAATCGCACCCAGGCTGTTCGCTTGCCCGTTGGGACACGATTTCCGGCACAAGTCAAGAAAGTCAAGGTTCGGATTCGCGGGTGTGACCGTGTACTGTCTCCCTTGGATGAGACATGGGACAGCTTCTTTCTGACTGAAGATGCCGAAGAAGTTTATATTGAACGCGGCGGTCAAGGCGCTCAACAGGAGCGGGAGCCGATTGAATGATTCGGCACATGCTCGATACAGATATTTCCATTTACGTTATCAATAGAAGGCCTGTCGATCTATTGCATAGATTCAATGCGCACGCGGAATCACTGTGTATCAGCGTCATCAGTTTGGCGGAGTTGCTTCACGGAGCAATCAAAAGCAAGAATCCGGCCCAGGCTTCAAAACGGGTTCTAGACTTCGTTTCTCGATTGCATGTGCTTGACTATGGGGAGAAGGCCGCGGACCACTACGCCGACATCAAGTCAAGTCTGGAGCGCCGGGGTACGATCATCGGACCCAACGACCTGCACATAGCGGGTCATGCCCGTAGTGAGAGCCTGGTGCTGGTGACCAATAACACTGACGAATTCGCGCGAGTTGAAGGTCTGCGTCTAGAAAATTGGCGTCTATGAGCGCCGAGGGAATTTGTTCGCGCCCTCAACCCTCGCTCAGAGGCGTCAATCGATCGCGAGGGAAGCGTTTGACCAAGAAGGCACTGTGAACCAATGAAAAGAGCGTGGAGCAGATGACAATCGCAAGCGCGAGTTGCAGCGCGTCGGCCTCGCTTCTGGTCTGCTGGAACCACTCGCTCAGCGCACCGACCACAAAGGGGCCACCGCCGACTCCGATCAGGCTGGCCATGAAGCCTACGAACGCCGACGCGCTGGCGCGCATGTGCGGCGGCACGACACTCTGCGTAGCGGCCAGCGTCGGACCATAGCCCGTACCAACAATGATGTTGACGGTCATGATGAGCGCCATAGCCATGAACGAGGTTGGTGCGAACACCGCCATCTCATAGAGCGGAAAGGCAAACATGGCCGCGATGAGGGGCAACCACACCAACCACATGTAGTTTCGCTTGACGAGCCGGTTGGCAAGAAACCCACCGACAATGGCACCCCCTGCCGCACCCAGGCCCAAGGCGGTGCCAAAAAGGAATCCTACTTCGGCGACCCCGAGATCAAACTTTCGAATCAGGAAGGCCGGCATCCATTGAATGATCCCGAAAAAACTGAGATTGCTCAAAGCGCTGACCATCACAAGGTGACGGTAGCTTGAAATCCTGAGCAGCCTCATGAGCACCCTGCCGAGATGTGGTGCAGACCCGGCCTCAACGCCGTCGGCGCGACCGCGAACAGGTTCGCGCAGCACCAGCCCAACGAGTAGGATCACGGGCAGGCCCGCACAGGCCGCGACCACGAAGCTCCACCGCCATCCCCAATGCTCCGCCACATAGCCGCCGAGGGTGAGCCCGGCCGTTATCCCCAAGGTCGCCCCACTCGTGAATATGGCAAGCACCGCCGAGCGCTGATGGGGCGTGAAGTAGTCTCCTATGACCGAATGAGAAACCGGAATGGCACCGGACTCCCCGACCCCAACACCGATGCGCGCCAGAAAAAGGTGCCAAAAGCTCTGCGCGGCGCCTGTGACGGCCGTCATGATGCTCCAGGCCACTAACGAAAGCGCAATAATTCGCTTGCGGTTATATCGGTCGGCAAGCCAAGAGATGCCGAGTCCAGCGGTGCCATAGAAGATCGCGAAGGCAAATCCGGTGAGCAGTCCGATTTGCACATCGCTTAGGCCCAATTCATGGCGTATGGGCTCTATGACCACGGACAGGACCATGCGGTCCATGTAATTCACGAAATTGACCAGAAAGAGGACGGCGACGACCACGCCGAGATAGTTGCCGCTCGGATTGAAATCGGCGCTTCGATCATTGCCGGCGCCCAGTTGGGATTTCGGTGCATTCATGTGCGAATGATCTTCCCGCCCTTCATGACGAAGCTCACCTGTTGGGTCAATGTTGGATCTTGAATCGGATTGCCCGGCATGGCCACTATGTCAGCAAGCCTTATTCTCTCTAATTTCGGAGTACGCCCTTAAGAATTCTTCTCGCGAGATGACCTGCCGCGCACCCAGGAAAGTGGACATGGCCGCGGTAGAGCTGCCGTGGGCACGCATATCTTGCGCGCCTTGGATGAAAGCCACCTTGTCCCAATTCTCTTGTGTTTCGGAAAAGTCAGGATTGAGCAAGGCGTTGATGAGGCGCAGATCCTTCTCATTCTCGGTGCTGAGGATCTCGGTGACGGGAAGCTCCCTACCCTCTTGAAGCGTTTCCTCTTGCGGTGGCTGGCCTTGGCTGCAAGCCACAAGCGTGAGCAGCAAAACCGCGGCGCATGCGATCAGGCGCAGGTTGCTGTTGAGTCCATGGAAGTGAGTCATGAGGAATTCCTATATGTGAAGACACTTGCCGCCCCTCTCAATCAAGGGCTGTGGGGATCTATTCGTTGACCGCTAATGCTGCTCTGAAAACGCCCAACCATCGAAATAGGCGATTGGGGTGACGGCCATCGTCGAGGATCCGACCGGAGTGCACGACTATGGCATCCGCTCTGTCCATGTGCTGCTCATCAACGTGCTTGAATCACGCACACTGACACATACGGAGATAGACCTCGTGCCAGTGCCAGCCGAAAACCCCACGGAAGCGTTCGGTAGAGTCTCGCCGAATCAGGAAGAAGTAGTATTCGGCGACTGCACCCGGCTCGTGGTGGCCTACGAGTAGGCCTCGATTCGAAGCACGCGCCAACCTTGAGAAAAGCTTGCACGCCGTTTAAGACTTGCGGTATGATCATTCGCAAAGAGTGAGTGGGCGAAATCTCCAACAAATCTCGTCCGCGTGTCGAACGGAGTCAATCAAACAGGCAAAACACGACAAAGTTCACCCGGCGGCATATCTCCCTCCCTACATCCCTATGTCGCCGGGTACAGTAGGGAAAGAAAGGGGTGCGCAAGCGCCCCTTTTCATTTGCCGCACCCCCGCACAACATGGCGCTTGCGCCGAAATGCTACAAGCTGGGTTCGTTATACTCTCCCACCTAAAGCAAGGTCGAGTGAAGATCCAAAGCCATCATGGTGAGAGTCTGTGCAGCAAGAATCCCACCCTTGGAGCCCGAGGAGTTTTCCGACGAGTTGCGAGAAAGGTTTGACTCTGGCCCGGACACCTTATTCGTGTTTGCGGCCGGTCAATACACGCTGCTGGCGATGACACTCAATAGTTTCGGCGTACAACCAGAATCAGGATTGCCGGGATTCGACTTGCGCCTATGACCGCCTCTTTTCAACAACATAGGTGTACTCCTCGCCTTCTTGCGAAAAGTGCACGAGTTCGTGCCCGAGAAATCGGCAGTAGTCGGAAAAATCCCTGTATGTGGTCGGGTCGGTGGCGGTGACCCGAATGCGTTCACCGATTGACATTTCCCGTACTTGGTTGCGCAGCAGCATGAGCGGCTCAGGACACAGGAGTCCCGTCGTGTCCAGAAACCGCTCTTGCCTCTCGATCGTCATTTGCCTGCCCATCATTGCTGCCCGCTCAAAATGCCTTCCCGCCATGGCAGCGGCGGTGCTTGCCGCAGTTGCCGTTCCCTATCAACTATACGCTTTCGGTGAGGCCGAAGCGCGCGTCGAGACAGCGCGCTTCGAGCTTGCTTCAGCGGTTGCGGGTACGCGAGGACAACTGGAGAGAATGGAGGGGGGAGGCGCCATCCAACCGCTTGAGGAAGCAATTCATGGCTTTGAAGTCGCCGTCTTTCGGGATGCCCCTGAACTTGCGGAGCCTTGGATGTTGCTCGGCGATGCGTATCTGCAAGCGGGGCAGGTTCAAGCGGCTGACAGCGCCTACGAGCAATCCATACACATCACCCGCGTGAATCAGGGACTATTCACACCGGAACAGCTTGACACCGTGTTCCGGCAAGCGGGCCTGCTTGAATTCATCGGTGACCTTGAAGGTGCGACGGGGCGCGAAGAATATGCACTGGTCCTGCAAAGAAGGAAGTTTGGCCAGAGTCTTGAACTTCTACCCGGACTGTATCGAATGGCCGAGTGGTATCTCAAAGTGGCCGAGCCAGTTAGTGCGCGCCAGGCTTACGAAGAAGCAATCAAAATGTTGTCAGGTGCCGAAAACGCAATCGCATCAAGGCTCGTAGATGCCTACATCGGGCTCGCGGATTCATACCG
>CAZNYE010000545.1:0-3040 GCA_964577185.1 uncultured Pseudomonadales bacterium
GTCGTCGAGTGTGAAAAGCTCGGCGTGGATGTCGTCTGGGCCGCCGAAGCCTGGGGGCCGGATGCGTTTACACCGCTTGCGTTCTTGGCCGCGAGAACCAAACACATTCGCCTTGCCACCGGCATCGCGCAAATCAGCGCACGCGCGCCGGCCAGTCTCGCCATGACGGCCCTCAACATGGCATCGATCAGCAAGGGACGCTTCATGCTCGGCCTAGGTGTCAGCGGACCACAAGTGGTCGAGGGGCTGCATGGGGCGCGTTTCGCCGAGCCGCTCAGCCGGATGCGGGAAGTTGTGGATATCCTCAAGCTCGCCTTCTCAGGCGAGCGTCTCGCATATGAGGGCAAGCACTACCAATTGCCGCTCCCAGGCGGTGAAGGCAAGGCGCTCAAGCTCGCGCATCGGCCGAATCCGAGCATTCCCATATACATCGCAGCGCTTGGCCCCAAGTCGCTTGAGTTCACCGGCGCGGTCGGCGATGGTTGGATTGGCACCTCCTTCACGCCGGCGACCGCCGATGTGTATCTTAGTCATATTCGACGCGGGGCCGAGCGCGCGGGCAGGGATTTCAATGACATTCAACTCGCTGTTGGCGCGGTTGTCGGCATCGGCGATGATGTCGAAGCCATGCTCGCCAAGCGCAAGCCAACGCTCGCCTTCCAATTGGGCGGCATGGGGTCGGCGAAGACTAATTTCTACAATCAAGCATATCGGCGCATTGGCTATGAGGATGTTGCTGAAGAAGTGCAGGCGCTTTGGGTGGCGGGCAAGCGCGACGAAGCCATCGCCCGCGTCCCCGATGAGCTTGCGCTCGAAGCGAGCGTCATCGGCACAGCTGAGATGGTGCGCGAGCGACTGAGCGAATATGCGACAAGCGGCATTGACATACTGCAGCTGCAGGTCATGGGGCAAGGTGCCGATGCCAAACTTGAGGCGATTGAACTGGTGAATAACACCCTTGCCGAGATGTCACATTCATGAGCAATTCACATTCTGGCCGCGAACTCCCCGCGCACGACCATCTCGGCGTCGATTCGGCAACGATGTAGCCGAATTCGTGCGGTATCGAGCATTTCACACGGGAGTTGGCGGCCATAATGTGAATTGCTGGATTTTCATTGAAACACGAAGAGGATCAACACCATGGCACAGGCGCGAGTCAAAGATGCATTCAAGGTTGACGACAAGCTTGAAAAGGAGTTCAAGGAGGCGCTCAAATGGGAACTCAGCGATGAAGACATAGAACGCGCCAAGCTCTTGATTGGTGTCAACACCGCAACCGGTACCAGTCGAGAGCTGTTCCAGAGCGCAACGCCGGATGCCATTCGCAATTGGGCGCTCGGTGTCGGCGACGACAACCCGCTCTATATCGATCCGTCCTACGGCCCGGATACGCGCTGGGGGTCGCAAATCGGTCACGGCACCATGGTCGGCCACGTCAAGTCGAACTTCTACGGCGACCCCATGCCTGAAGAAATAGCGCTGGCCACCAAGGGCCTCTTTCGCGGGGTGCATGTGTTCGTCTCAGGCGGTAGCTGGGATTGGTACCGCCCCGTCTATCCGGGAGACCGAATCTACTCCTATCGGGGCGAGGAATCGGTCGAAGAAAAGCGCTCCGAGTTCGCTGGGCGCTCGGTGATTCTCGTCAGCCGCTTTGTCAAGCTCAATCAGCGTGGTGAAGTGGTCGGCATCTACCGCATGCTGCGCGTCAACACCGAGCGCAAGAAGTCGCGCGAGCGCGGCAAGTACGCCGAAATCGAGCCAGCGAGCTACACGGATGAAGATTACGAGCGCATCGATGACATTTATGCGGCCGAGAAGCCGCGCGGTGCAGACCGGCGCTACTGGGAGGATGTCAAGGTTGGTGACGAGCTTCAGCCGATGGTCAAGGGACCCTTGACGGTGACAGAGATCATCGCGTTCCATGCCGGCGGCTATGGATTTTCACCCTACGGACTCAGAAGCTCGCGCGTCGGATACAAGAACCGCAAGCGCATCAAGCCGTTCTACATCAAGAACGAGCACGGTGTTTGGGATGTTGCGCAGCGCCTGCACTGGGACTCGGAGTGGGCCAAGGGCATCGGCAATCCCATGGCCTACGATTACGGTGTGCTGCGCCAGTCCTGGCTCTACCACATGGCATCGGACTGGGCTGGGGATGACGGCTTTATTGAACGGCTTGAGGATTCCATTCGCAAATTCAACTACATGGGCGACACGCAGTTCTTGACCGGGCGCGTCATTGGCAAGCGCGAGGAAGCCGGTCGGCACCTCGTGGACTTGGAAATGCACATGGTCAATCAGCGCGATATCGAAACCGCCTATGGCGCCGCGGTGGTGTCGCTGCCCTCAAGGGAAGCTGGCTTGCCGCCATTGCCTGAGGTACCGGCGGATTTGCAGCGCGAAGCCGCGGGCATGTTTGCGCGTCACAATGAGATTATGGCCGAGCGCAGGCGTCGCTCGCGCTAGGCGCGCATGTCAGTCCTCGGGCTCGAAATACTCTTTGGGCGAACCGCATTCGGGGCACACCCAATCGTCGGGCAGTTCCTCAAATCGCGTGCCAGGTGGGATGTCGTAATCGGGCAGCCCTTCGGCTTCGTCATAGACGAAGTCGCAGGTCATGCAGCGCCATCTTCTATAATCACTCATGCGCCTAAGGGAAGTTCCGTGTCGGTTACACAAGGCGGCACAGTCTACGCGCATTCTTGCGCGAGATGGAAGACTTTGGGCGACGCCATCCGAGGCTCCGCATGAACGCCCAAACCCGTTACGAAGTGCCGCTGGTAATTCGCGGTGAACTCATTGAAGACCACACCTTGGAGTTTGGCGGACGCAAGGGCGATGTGTCCTTCGTCACGCCGAACGTGGCAAGTCATCTTGACCGACTCGTCTCGGTGTCGCTTGATTCCATGCAGGCCTATCAGGCGCTCAGCATCGAAGAAGTGGCGCAATTTCTTGACGAACTCGGGCAGCGCCTCGACTTTGATGGCAACCCGCACCTACGCCAGGCCTTTGAGCTCAGCTGCCATACGTCAGGCAT
>CAZNYE010000546.1:0-3168 GCA_964577185.1 uncultured Pseudomonadales bacterium
CGCGATTACGACCCCGCGCCCTACCTGGTAGAACTTGAAGACGGCGCCAGGGAAGCGGGACGCGGTCTTTGGGCGGACGGGGAAGCCGTGGCGCCATGGGATTGGCGCAAGTACGGCGGGCCGCCGGCCACGGCACTGAACCGCCCGCTGCCTGCCTCCCTGACCATCCCCAATGTCCAATGCGGCACCAAGCGGTATTGTCGCGAAATGGCAAGCTGCGAAGAGGCTCTCGGCCACCTGCGCCAGTGCGGCATCACCTCGCTTGACGGAGACCGCGACGGCATGCCCTGCGAGCAGATCTGCCGCGAAATCTATTCGCGCTGATCGGCGAACTGTCGGGAACCCTCAACTACCATTGCCGAGAGCAATCCGCGGTATTGCTTGCGGGTCTCCGAATCTTGCTCAACTTACCAGAAATGGACATGGCCAAGGCTGCGTGGTTGGAAATACTCTGATGCCAGTTACGATGCTTGACCGCGTAGCGTTGGACCACTAAAGTAGGTTGTAGTTATCCGTCATGCCCGTAGGCGGGCGTGTATACGCAGCCCCTTCACGGCCAACGCCGTGAAGGGGCTTTTTTACGAATGAAAACAGCAGTTTTTCTCGACGGCGGCTACCTGCGCGTCTTGGCTCGACAGGTCGGTCGCGTCTACGACCCGGATTTTATCGAGGCCGTTGCCCATCGATGCATTTCGGAAGACGAGTTCCTCCTCCGAATCCTCTATTACGACTGCGCTCCCTACCGAGGGAACCCGCGGCTTCCGGTATCCGGAAAGCGGGCCGACTTCAAGGGTTCGGATGAATGGCTAAAGGCTCTTGCCACAAGACCTCTGTTCGCCGTCCGGTTGGGAGTACTGAAGTTTCGTGGATTTGAGCCGAAGGCAACTCCCATCGCCAGCCGAGCGCTAAAGGACGATGATTTCAGGCCCCGGTTCGAACAGAAGGGAGTCGACGTAAGGCTTGGGCTGGATATCGCGGCCTATGCGGCTGATCGCACACTTGACCGAATAGTGCTTATTTCCGGGGACACCGACTGCCTGCCAGCGATGAAACTCGCGCGTATCGCGGGACTCCAAGTCATCCTTGCACAATTCCCAGGGCAACGCTTGGCGAGAGAATTACTGTGGCATTCCGACTTTCATCGTCTTGTGGAATGGCCGAACGAACGGTAGTTGCACGAGATTCAACCCGTTCGTCAGTCTGGCCTTGAAAACCTAATCAAGACCTGAATTAGTCAGCCTTGCGATTTCCTTCGCGAGATTTAGCATCTTCCCCTTATCGGACACAACGATGCACCCGTAGAGGGTGTCCTCCCACGCAGGCGTTTCGATGTGTAGCGCCAACTGGTCTGGCTTGTCTGAGATCGACAAGACCCTGAACCGGGCCAGTTCGCCCAACAGATCCGGATGTTCGTCCAGTTCTTCACTCGTGATGGTGCTCATTGGGCTAGTACCATCGAACGGTGTCGTTATAAAAGATTGCCGAGGCAATCGCGCACAAGAATATGCCCCACTGTTCCCCTCCCGCCATATGAACGCCACCAGCGGTTAGGCGAGAGTCTCTGGCAGTCCAACCAACCCACAGGAACGCAGCGATAAACATAGCAATCGGCATAGGCTCGCCCTCCACCCACTGCCATGCGAACGCAATCCCGGTCCAGACTGCAAAGGCAGAAAACATCGGGCCAATCAAAATTGCAGGAACCATGGTCAGTAGAGTCGGAACCCCCAGCACTGTCGCAACAGTCAACACGATGTAGCACGCCACCGTAATGACAACCGGATTTGAAAACGAGAGGGACACTCACTTTACCCGTTCACTGGCGGCGGACACGCACAAGGCAAGCATCTGTGCCAATGGGGTATTCATCGCAGTTCGGTCCGAACAACACCTGATAGGCATCTCCAGTGTTGGTGTTATACATGAAGATCATTGAACTCTGCGGGCCTGCGCTCTGAATGGCCCACCTTCCGGACGACAGTTGGGCGTCGGTGGGCGTTTGTGGCCCGAGTAACCAACCTGCCAGGATAAGCAGCGCCAGCGCGGCCGACAGGAAGATCAGCGTGTGAGTTTTCATGGTTACCCTCCCATGTCAGACACACAGCGGAGGGATCTGCCAAAGTACTGGCACTCCTATGGAATGCTCGCGCCACGTGTCGGAATTACCCTTCCTAGTGCTTGGTCCGAGTTCCGACCGAATCGCTACTCTGGCCGGGGTTCAACTTTGTAGGACACAAGTTAACATAATATTTCTGATTCACATCTATAGACTCGTTTAGTCAGGAAAACTGATCATATGCACAAACCAGTAGTCAACTCTCAAGATCTGCCGCGTGGCAGGCCGAACATAAAGCCCGAATCTCGCTGGAGCGCCGTTTAGACCTTGCTCTGCGTTAAGCGTTCGTGAGCCGAACTTCAACCTTTCAATGAAATCAACGTGTATGCGCATGCTAAAGACTCACACCTGCCGAGCGGAAAGCCGCTCGCCAAGACTTTCGCGCGTGCCTTCGACAGTCCAGGCCAACCTACCGTTTGCGGAGTAGCCGAGCACGAAACATGCAGCGCCGGACGGGCTATTGAAACGGCAGTCCGTATTCAGGATGAGGCGTTGACCGGTAGGGTCCCTTGTCAACTTTCCGAGCCCTTGCAGGTCTCGTCGGCGAATTCGATATATGTCCGACAACGATTGACGTTCGTTTCGCGCCAACGTCGAACCGCTCAGCACGACCACGGAACCATCGGTGGCGTACATCGCGCGAGCGTCGCAGTGTCTGTTCTTAAGTACCAATCGAATGCCGCCAGACGGTGCGGAGGCAACTGTGGATTTGGGCAACGTCTTTGAAGTTTCTCTATTGGGATCGTCGCCAAAGAGTTTGGCGAACTGGACCAGGAGCGCATCGGCTTGCGAGATGATACTGTCGAGACCTTCCGCCTTCTCGATTAACAGGCGAACATCGCCAAACTTGTCATCGTGCGCGGCACCCACCATGCGATCCCTGATCAGGGTTTTCTCCGCTTGTAATTGCTCACGCAAGAGCCCGAATGCGCCAATCACGTCATCGGCTTCAAATTGTTTCGGCATCATGGATTCGCCTCGGCTTCAGTTCCGTCCAGCCAATGGGCGCAAGCTCCCACGATTCCGTTTTAGGGAGCGGCGACCTGTCTCAC
>CAZNYE010000547.1:0-3845 GCA_964577185.1 uncultured Pseudomonadales bacterium
CAATCGCGTGACATCCTCGGCGAGATAGGAGAGGTTTTCTGGATAGGCTTCGCAGAGCCGACCGGTTTGCTCGTTCGCCAGCTCAAACTTCTGCATCTTCAAGAGCAGATTGGCCAGGTCGCTACGGCAACGCTCGTTTTCTGGCTCAAGTTCAAGCGTGGTGGTGAGCAGAAACTCCGCTTCCCCGAACATTTCCAGCTTCTCTCGGATCTCGGCCAGTAGGCGCATTCCTTCAATGTGGGTCTTGCGCGTCTGCAGGAAGTGTCTGCAGAGACGATCGGCTCTTTGCAGGCGACCATCGTGCAGATGGGTGCTGACACTCTGGAGTTCGCGCGGTAGTGATTCGAGATATGCGACTCGTTCTTCCGCTACCGCGCGTCGAGAGCGCATGCCAGCGATTTCATAGAGATTGATGAGTGCCTTCCATGACGCGATTAGAGCGGGATTGCGCGCCACCGCCTCCTCATAGGTCTCCCGCGCCGCCGTTAATCTGTTTTCCGAGAGAAGCCCATGCCCGCGCTCCTGATAGGCGCGCGCAAAGTCCGCATTGAGGCCTATAAGTTCGTCGAGTGTCGCAAGGGCTTCCGGCAGCTTGCGCCCGTACCTTTGCGCAACCGCCAAAGTGTATAGCGCTTCCAGGACGACATCATCAGGTTCGGCATCGAAATCGAGAGCCGCCAGCAGTTGCTTGAGTCGATGCTCGGCTTCCGAAAACCTCGCATTCTGTATAAGCTGTCGAGCCGCTCGGACGACCTTCTGATCAAGCGATGTCGACTCCGCGCCCGCGGCCTCTAAGTCCCCCGCGTCGAGAGCATTTTCGGCAATAGCCCGCTCCCTACTCCATATCGTAGGTGAAGCGCAAGCCAATCGTCCGCGGGCGATTGGTGGTGACCGACGGCGTGTAGTCGATCACATTCACGTTGAGCTGGGCATTTTCATCGAACACATTGTCGATGAAGAGTTCCGCGCCCCATGTTTCGGTCTTCAGTCCAACCGCGAAATTCACCAGGGTATAGGCTTCCTGCACATATCGAGCAGCCTTCCATCGCATGTCTCCATTGGCATCCCTGCCCACAAAGCTTGGGTCGGTGACAATCGCCAAATCATCCCCAGAGAGCGCGGCACCAAAGAATCCACCCTCCTCCTGTATTTCAAGGCCTGTATTCCTTCCGAATACCAATCGCGTGACATCCTCGGCGAGATAGGCATCGCCACTGAACTCGGCGGGACTCTCGCCCGTGTAGCTCAAGCCGCCGCGAACATAGGCATCGGCTCGTATGTTCATCAAATTAATGTCCGGAATGTCGTATCGTGCGCGGAGATTGAAACTGTACTCCGGCGCCCAAGGCAACCGGCTGCCAGTCGGCACCACGACTTCGTCAAGCTGCGGGTTGACACGGGTCAGTTCATTGTCAACGTAGCTGAACCCTCCGTTTAACGAGAACCGAGGTGTCACCAGCCAAGTAAAGTCCACATCCACACCACTGGTTTCGGCATCGCCGGCGTTCTCGATGAAGACGAGAAAGGCCACATTCGCTGGGTCAAACCTCGACACCTGGAGATTGGTGATTTCCGACCAGTAGGCGGTGGCGTTCACACGCAGGGTTCGATCTAGGAAGGTACTCTTCAATCCAACTTCAAAATTCTCCAGTTCATCGGTTTGCACGATGGCGGGAACCAAGTAACCCTGATAGGGGCCTGATTGATTGCCCGAAGGCTTCCCTGCGTTTCTGTTCGCTGTTTGCGGGCGGAACCCCTCGGACAAGGCGGCAAACACCATGACATCGTCATTCAAGTCCCAGTCCACAGTGGCGCGGAAGATCGTGTCTTCCTGATTAATCACACCATCGGAATCGAGCCCGCCGAGGAAGAAGCTACCATTGGCCGCACCATCAGCAATCAACTGAGAAGTGCTCTCACTGAAATCGGAAAATTTTTCCAAGTCGGCTTGGTTCCCCGACCCGGCAAAGGTGCCCAATGCCTCCAATCTTTGTGATACGCGATTGTCGAAGGACTGCCCATCACAAGGTGTGGCTTTTCCCTTGCAACCAAATGATGACCCCGTGGAGCCGGTAAACTCGAAGTCGATATCGTAGTTGCGCGCGCCGAGGCTCGCGGAGAGTTGATCGGTAATATCGAAGCTGAATTCGCCAAAGAAGGCGATTTGATCTTCTTCGCGGGTGAAATCATTGACGAACACCGTAGATGGCCCGCGACCATAGGGGTTGTCGACACCCTCTACCGTGCTCACGATGTTTGAGCTTGTCGGCGGCGAATTTACGGGGTTGGTAATCGTGCCTGGCGCCGCAGCGTTGTTGAAGCCTGCATCCACCGCCCCTGGGTACCAGAACTCGCCATTGGAAATCGTCTCCTGGGCATCCAAGAACATACCGGCCGTCACACGCCAACGACGATCCGGGTCTGTATTGACGCGAAACTCGTGGGTGAACCGTTCGCTGGTGGTGTTCTCCGTAAACCCCTTGGTCGGGTCGAAACACTTGTCGGCGTGGGAATAGCCGCCGGTGCAAATGTAGTAGACCTGATATCCGCCGCCCACCGTGTAGCCCGTGTAGTCCTGGACGTAGAAGACCTCGCGGTCAAGATAACCGCCGGTGTAGAGCACATCGAGTTCCAAGAGCCGCCCGTTCAAGGTCCAGGTCGTCAATCCAAATTCATCTTCATTTTCACTCGGCGTGAAGCGATTGACACTCTCCTCATCAAGAATTGGGTCGTACTCAAAAACACCCTCGGAGTTGATGGTCTGCTGCGTATGCTGAATGAGCAAATCCCAGCTGTCATTGATGACGTAGGAAGCCCCCATGCGGGCACCCAGGTAGGATGAGTCATTGAAATCCTTCTCGGCCAGCTCGGAGTTATTGGCGCTGACGATTTCCGCACGCTTGGCACACCTGGCATCGTCTACTCCGGGCTTTCCAGTACAGACAGCGGCGGAGGAGGAAATCTGGTTGCGATTGACCACCTCGATATTCGTGGTGAAATAGCCTTCCCGGTTATCAATCCAGCCACCGGAGCGGTCACTATAGGCGGCGATGCGAAACGCGAGCTTTTCAGAAAGCGGCAAATTAAGAAACGCACTCACAGCGGCGCTTGGCTCTCCGCCGCTCGTAGTACTAAAGGTTGCATCCACGCCAACATCGAGCGCGTCATGCTGCGGCTTGTTGGTGATCAGCCGCAGAGTACCGGTCTGCGAACTCGCCCCATAGAGTGTTCCCTGCGGACCTGGCAACACCTCCACCCGTTCTAGGTCGGTCGCGTAAATATCAAGATTTCTTGCCGCAAATGAGACCGGCTGCTCGTCCTGATACAGCGCCACGGTCGGTGATGTACCCTGAATCGAAGACACGGTGAGCGCAGATTGCTCGCTCGCGGCGCCACGCATGAACACCTCGGAGCGTCCGGGACCCCTTCCCGAAAACACAACGTTCGAGAGGTACTGCACGTACTCATCAAAGTTGTCAATGCCGAGTTCCTGCATTTCACTGCCCGTGATGGCGTTCACGGAAACAGGAATGTCCTGCATGGACTCGGCTCGCTTGGTTGCCGTGACTACGATTTCTTCAATGCCAGTAGGCGCGTTGCCTGACTCGGCTACAGCGCTACCTGTCGCACCGACAGCTACGGCAGATATAACGGCTTGTGGGATTTTTCTAGCGCGATATCGCATTGGAATCTTCTCCTTCTCTCCAAGAGTGAGGGCTGAGCAGATGGGAAATCAACAACATCGGCTTGTGTCGTCGAACACACGCTCATCCAGCTTGCTTCTGGCTCATTAGAACATCCTTTAGCAGGTGAATTCAACTCTAGTGTATGCTCTAATTCTACGG
>CAZNYE010000548.1:0-10539 GCA_964577185.1 uncultured Pseudomonadales bacterium
GGTCAAGCTCCCAGCCCCGAAACCGAACTTCGCCCAGGCGCAACGCAAAGTAGTCTATGGCCTTTAATTCTTGAATCAGTTTCTTATTGTGGAGAGTGAGCCGGTCGATAGCAAAGTTCTGTCGACCGCCGTTCAACGGCCTATTCCTAGTCTTGGAAAACGGAGGCGCATCGTAGTAATAGACGCGATAGAGATACTTGCCTACCAGTAATTCATGTGAACGAATCTGTTCCACCAAACGTTGAAAATCCCTTGCCTTTAAGGGATTCTCCGCCGAACCTAATCTCGGTTTGACAAAACCAGCATCAATGAGGATAGCGTAAGTTCTCACTACATGGCCACGGGGAATTAGCGAATGAGCCAGAGCCGCACGCGGGAGACCAAACTCCGCTTTAAAGGGACGTGCGGATGGCGTCTTTTAAACCTGAACACCACTTTAGAAGTAGGCATCCGGTTCCCGCAAGCTACCTCAAGAGTATGCTGATTGTCAAATTGAGTCCTACAGATGGGCGCACGTCAGAAATGTGAGGGATTGGAGGAATGGGCGTGGGGCTTGTGTCGAGCGAGCGTGTGTCGAGCGAGCGTGGACAAGCGCACTGACTATCGGTAAAGTACATACAATTTGACTGACCAAAAGTTTTCCAGCGCGAAAGTGCCCGAGCACAACCCTTAATGTAGCTTAAAGGCACCGCCTCTTCTTTCCGTGAAACCGACCGATATCCACAATCCAGACTACTTTCACAAGGTGGTCGATTGTCAGTGGGCTTGTCCGGCGCATACCCCTGTGCCTGAGTACATCCGCCTGATTGCCGCGGAGCGCTACACCGAGGCCTACATGCTAAATTGGGACTCCAATGTGTTTCCGGGCATCCTCGGGCGCACTTGTGATCGCCCTTGCGAACCCGCCTGCCGTCGCGTGCGCACCGAAGAGAAGCCCGTTGCCATCTGTCGCCTGAAGCGCGTCGCGGCTGACTACAAGGGGGACATCAAGGATTACCTGCCGCCCGTGCCGAAGCGGAAAAACGGGTTTCGTATTGCCTTGCTTGGTTCAGGACCGGCATCGCTCGCGGTTGCAAGGGATCTCCTCCCGCTCGGCTACGAAGTGCACATGTTCGAGCGTGACCCAGCGGGCGGCAGCATGATGCGCACGCAGATTCCCGCCTTCAGATTGCCGGCGGATGTGCTCGAAGAAGAGGTGGATCTGATTCTCGACATGGGGGTCGAGTGCCACTTTGGCCATGAGATCGCGAGCATGAAGGACATGCTGGACATGGGATTCGACGCCTACTTCGTGGGTACGGGCGCGCCACGCGGCCGCGACCTCGATATTCCTGGCCGCGAGGAGTCCGATGCCCATATCAGCATCGGCATAGACTGGCTATCGAGCGTCGCTTTTGGCCATACCACGTCGATTGGTGGCAATGTGATTGTCATGGGCGGCGGAAACACCGCCATGGACTGTTGTCGCACTTCGAAGCGACTCGGCGCTGAATCGGTACACGTGGTGGTCCGCTCCGGATTCGATGTCATGAAAGCCTCTGAATGGGAAAAGGAGGAGGCGATGATGGAGGGGATTCCGATCATCAATAATCGCCCGCCGAGGGAGTTCGTGCATGAAAACGGCAAGCTCAAGGGGGTGTGGTTCACTTGTATCGAACAGATTCCGGACGAAAACGGTCGCCTCAAGTCCGTTCCGACTGGTGAACCGGACGTGTTCATGGAGGCGGATCATGTACTCATGGCTATCGGTCAGGAAAACCACTGTCCCTGGGTTGAGCGCGATATAGGCATAGAGTTCGACAAGTGGGACTGCCCGGTGCTCGATGAAGTGACCTTTCAAACCACCCATCCCAAAGTCTTTTTCGGTGGAGATTCGGCCTTTGGTCCGGAGAACATCATTTGGGCGTCGGCGCACGCGCACCAAGCCGCCATTTCGATTCACCTCATGTGTCAGGGCAAGGACCTGAAGACGGACCGGCCACCGCGCGGTGTGAACTTGGTCAGCCAGAAGATGGGTGTGCACGAATGGAGTTACGACAGCGAACACGATCCAGCGAAGCGATATTTTGTGCCGCATTCCAAGCTCGACAAGACGCTTTCCAATATCAAGGTTGAGGTCGAGCTTGGGTTCGACGCTCGGCTCGGAAGGCACGAGGCGCAGCGATGCCTCAACTGTGATATTCAGACAGTGTTCACCGAGAAGCTGTGCATAGAGTGCGATGCCTGCGTGGATATCTGCCCCCTGGATTGCATCAGCTTCGTGGAAAACGGCGAGGAAGAGGAACTCCGCACAAGACTAATGGCGCCGGCAGACAATCTCGAACAGGACCTCTACGTCTCCGACACTCTGCCCACCAGTCGTGTCATGGTGAAGGACGAAGACCTGTGTCTTCACTGCGGTCTCTGCGCCGAGCGCTGTCCCACCAATGCCTGGGATATGCAAAAGTCAGTATTTCATTTGCCTCAGCTTGGCAGTTACGCCGAGTGATTGGACACCACAACGAGATTTCGAGCGCTCTTTGAAATGACCGCGCAATTGAAGACAAAGGACAAAGACATTGTCTACAACGATTTCGTGATCCGCTTCGCGAACGTGAATGGATCCGGTTCGGCGAGTGCGAACGGCATGTTCGCGCACGCCATCTACCGCATGGGCGTACCGGTCACCGGTCGCAACATTTTCCCCTCCAATATTCAGGGACTGCCCACCTGGTTCGAGGTGCGCGTCAACGTGAAGGGCCATCTTGGCCGCCGGGATGGCGCGGATATCGTCGTGGCGATGAATGCCCAGACCTATACGCAAGATGTGGATTCCCTGCTACCCGGTGGCTATCTTATCTATGACAGCAGCAAACCCATGGCGCGCAGTCTGCGAGCACAACGCAGCGATATTCATCGCATCGGTATTCCCATCGCGAACTTGCTGGTGCACGAATATGCTGATCCCAAGCAGCGTGGCCTGTTTAAGAATATCGTCTATCTCGGAGTATTGGCGGAGCTTTTGGAGATCGACATGGATGTCCTCAAGCACATGGTGGACGATCAGTACAAGGGCAAGGATGCGCTCATACAACCCAACTATCACGCACTTGATATAGGAAGCTCCTATGCGCGTGACTACATAGACGAATCGATCCACTTCCGAGTATCCAAGAGTGACGCGGTTGGGAATCGCATCATGGTTGACGGCAACACCGCCGCCGCGCTTGGTGCGCTCTATGGAGGAGCAAGCGTGTGCGCCTGGTATCCAATTACCCCGTCGACCTCCATGGCGGAGGCCTTCGAGAAGTTCGCGGCCAGCCATCGCAAGGATGCAGAGACGGGCCAATCATTGGCGGCGATCATCCAAGCCGAAGATGAGCTTTCGGCCATTGGCATGGTCATCGGGGCTGGTTGGAACGGCGCGCGCGCCTTTACCTGCACCAGCGGTCCAGGCATCTCACTCATGAACGAGTTTTTGGGGCTTGCCTACTTCGCGGAGATTCCCGCGGTGGTATTCGATGTTCAGCGCGCGGGTCCCTCGACGGGCATGCCGACTCGCACTCAACAGGGAGACCTGCTACTTTCTGTCTATGCGTCGCATGGTGATACCAAGCATGTGGTGCTGCTGCCGAGCTCGCCGAAAGAGTGTTTTGATTTCGCGGCCGATTCCTTTGATCTTGCGGACCGCCTGCAGACACCGGTATTGGTGCTCTCCGACCTAGATCTTGGTATGAATGATCATCTTTCCGATCCCTTTGATTGGGAGGAGGGGCGCAGCTATGACCGAGGCAAGGTGTTGTTTGCCGAAGACCTCGATAACATCGACCAATTTAGCCGCTACCTCGATGTTGATGGTGACGGTATCGGCTACCGGACTTTACCAGGTGCGCATCCATCCAAGGGGGCGTTTTTCACACGGGGTACCTCACGCGATGAGCACGCCACCTATACCGAGACACCGGAAGCCTATATTCGCAACATGGAAAGGTTGCTCGTCAAGTGGGATACCGCCAAGTCGCTGGTGCCGGTCGCGGAAATAGATGCTCTCGGAAACGATATTGGGGTCATCTACTACGGGTCCACCGAGGCGGCCATGGAAGAGGCGCTCGAAATGCTTTCCGATCACGGTATTCAGGTTGACGCCATGCGCATTCGTGCGGTGCCCTTCGGCGATGAAGTATCGCGCTTTATCCAAGAGCATGAAACGCTGTTTGTGATTGAACAGAATCGCGACGGCCAAATGCGACAACTGCTCATTTCCGAATGCGGGGATCGGGGCATTGATGCCTCGAAGCTGCATTCGGTGCTCTACTTTGGTGGACTGGCGGTCTCCGCTGGCGAGATCTATGACCAGATACTGTCTTGGCTGGAAGAACAGATGCGCGAGAGAATGCGCCCGCGCGTGTTGAGGTTCTCGTAGTGCGAGAACCAACCAATAATGCCGTATCAGTGACTGCGGGAAGGTTCCGTGCGCGGCGCGCCTTGCATCTGGGCGCTTGTGGGCGCGCTGATAGGGCATTATTGGTTGGTTCTAGCACTCGGGAAGTGCCGAAATGACTTTTGTCGAGAAGCCAATAGCGCGGCATCCAGCGCTCAATGTAAATGAGCTCGGTCTGACGCGGCGCGACTACGAAGGTACTGTGTCAACGCTCTGTGCCGGGTGCGGACATGACGCCGTGAGTGCTTCGATCATTGCAGCCTGCGCCGAACTAGGCTTGCCGCCGCACAAGTTCTTGAAGGTCTCCGGGATTGGATGCTCTTCCAAGACACCCAACTATTTTCTCGGCCACTCGCATGGATTCAATTCGGTGCATGGGCGCATGCCATCCGTTGCCACGGGAGCGAGCCTCGCCAACAAGGAGCTCTATTGCCTCGGCATATCAGGGGACGGCGACAGCGCCTCCATAGGCTTGGGTCAATTTGCGCATGTGGTCAGGCGCCGTATCAACATGCTCTACGTAGTGGATAACAACGGCACCTATGGTCTTACCAAAGGCCAGTTTTCGGCGACCAACGACTTAGGATCGACTTCCAAGCGGGGCGTGCCGAATCTCTATGAACCGATTGATCTTGTCACCATGGCACTGCAGATTGGTGCCACGTTTGTCGCGCGGAGTTTTTCTGGGGATAAAAGACAATTGGTTGGGCTGATCAAGGCCGGCCTCATGCACCAAGGGTTCTCTTTCATAGACGTTATTTCGCCCTGCGTGGCTTTTAACAACCACAGTGGATCCACCAAGAGCTATCAGCACATGCGCAGCAAGCAGGGGGAGGTAGTGAGCGCCGACTACGTGGCGCCGCAGGCCGAGATCATCGCCGAGTACACAGAGGGCGAGAAGCAGGATGTCACCATGCCCGATGGGTCTGTGCTTCGCCTGCGCAAGCTGCGGGCTGATTATGATCCGCATGATGCATTGCGCGCTTCCAGTTATATTGGCGAACGGCAGCGAGAAGGTGAGGTGGTGACTGGGCTTCTCTATGTCGACCCAGAGGCGCAGAACACGCACGACATATTGAATCTGGTGGACACGCCGTTGAACGCCCTTGCGGAACAGGATCTCTGCCCTGGCCGGGATGCCCTTGATGCCATCAACGAGAGTTTTCGTTAGACTGATTGGTGCATCCGTCAGCCGTCTATGACACTCCCTCATCTCGAAGATTACTTTCCTGATTGGAAGGAGCGCGAAGCGCTGGCGGAGGCCATGATTCCGATCATTGGCTCGCTCTATCGGCGCAACGTGGTGTGTTACTGCTATGGGCGCGCCTTGCATAGCCAAAGCGTGATGCAGCTCATGAAGACGCATCGCTACGTTCGACAGGTGGCACACAACGAACTGTCTGAATTTGAAAGTTTCCCCTTGCTGGAAGCTTTGTCGAAACTCGATCTGGGACCTTCTCATGTAGACATCGGCAAGCTCACAGTGCGCTTCATGGAAGAGAGCGAGGGCAATGGGATCACGCTCGATGGGTTCGTTCGCCGCGAGTGCGCGGAGATCATCGGCAGACATATTCCTCCGATTAAAACACCGCAGGATGTGGTGCTCTATGGGTTCGGGCGCATAGGGCGATTACTGGCGAGGCTGTTGATTGAGAAGACTGGCGGCGGACAGCAACTGCGATTACGAGCCATCGTCACGCGCAAGGAAGGTGCGGGTGACCTTGCCAAGCGAGCTGCCTTGTTGCGTCGGGATTCGGTGCATGGTGCCTTTCTCGGCACCATTCGCACCGATGAAGAGAATCAGTGCATAATCGCCAATGGCAACGTTGTGCAATTGATCCATTCCGCTGCACCGGAAGATGTCGATTACGAGGCTCACGGTATTTCGAACGCAATAGTGATTGACAACACGGGCGTTTGGAGGGATGTAGAAGGCTTGGGCCGTCATCTGCGTGCCAAGGGAGCGTCGAGGGCCATCCTGACCGCGCCGGCCAAGGGTGGCATTCGCAATGTGGTTTCGGGTATCAACTCTCGTGAAATCTCAGACAACGAACGTCTGCTCGGCGCGGCGTCCTGCACCACCAACGCAATTGTGCCCGTGCTACGCGCCATGCACGACCGGTTTGGCATCGACCATGGGCATATTGAGACGGTGCATGCCTATACCAATGACCAGAACCTGATTGACAACTTTCACAAGAAGAATCGTCGCGGTCGCGGTGCGCCGCTCAATCTTGTGATTACTGAAACCGGTGCCTCCAAGGCGGTGACTGAATTTCTACCGGAATTGAATGGACGACTGACCAGTAATGCGATTCGTGTGCCAACGCCAAACGTATCCTTGGCGATCTTTAACCTTGCGTTGCACACCGAAACATCGCTCGACGAGGTGAACGATTTCCTGCGCAACGCGGCCCTGCATTCCAGCCTGCAACGCCAGCTCGACTACACCGCATCCGAAGAGGTGGTGTCATCGGACTTTGTCGGCAATCGCCATGCTGTGATTGTTGACGGCGGGGGCACCATCGTTGATGCAAATCGCGTGGTGCTCTACGGATGGTACGACAACGAGTTCGGCTATGCCTGCCAGGTTGTGCGGGTCGTGCAGAAGTGGGCCGGAATCAACTACCCACTGATTCCTCAGGATGTGGCAGACATTGGGTTTGGTTGATAGGGCGGGTCGCGTCCTTGAGGGTTACTGAATTCCAGTGACTGGGGAGACCTCCCACATCACCACGACCGTGACCTTCCTCGGGGTGACCAGTAGGCCGAGACGGCGTTCGAGCTTGTCGCACAGGGCGGACATTTCTGGAATATGGCGCGCAGATCCTCCGAGCCTCAGGTTTTATAGGTTCCTCTACGACAGCGTCGGGGAGTCCTGTTATTGGTACATGCGCAGAAACATGGATGATGAAACCCTGCGCGAGATTATCGAGAGCCCGGAAGTGGAAGTCTATGTCGCCTATGTGCGCGGCACACCAGCTGGCTACGTTGAATTGGACCGAAGAACTGCGGGCGAGACCGAGATCGCCTATTTCGGGCTCTTGCCGGAGTTCCTGGGCCGTGGCATTGGGCCATGGCTGCTCGATTGGGGTATTCAGCGCGCGTGGTGTGAGGATTGTGAACGCGTTTGGTTGCACACCTGTACGCTTGATCACCCCTCGGCACTGCCCATGTATCAACGTGCGGGAATGCAAGTGTTTAAGCAAGAAGATGAGCAAGTTGAATTCGCCGAATTGAGGCGGGCGGGATTCGATTGCGCGTCGTTGAAATAACCAGTCTGACTATGGCCACGGGATACTTCGACCAAGGCAAGGGACTTGAGGTCATGGGTTTCGAGTACATCAAGAATTTCGGGCCCGCAGGTGCCCTTCATGGCGCTCGACAAGCTGGCTTGGCGCGAGACCTCGGCGAATCATTTGCTGGTGATCGGACTTGCGCTTGTTGCGGCGCTCTTCGTGATCATCAACCTGCTGCGCAACTGATCGGCCTGCGTTTCGTCTTCAGGCACCGGAGCCCAAGCGACTTGGCTGCTATTTGCATTGTCGTTGGTGAACCTTGTGTTCGCGGCAGGCTTCGTTGCGGTGTTCGCGGTAGGAATGGGCGATGTCACGCTCTTGTTTGACTTTCCTTCCCCCTTGGAAGCTCAATGATTCTGGTCTTGCCCATACTGGGAGTTGTGCTCACGCTCGTCACGCTTGTCTAAGCGCCACTTTTGTGGCGCCGCCGCCAATGGAACTTCGCCAAGCCGCTGCGATACGCTTACGTAACCGTCATGAGCATTCTTATGGACACAATTCTTGCGTCGCATCGCCTTTCCCAAGAGATGAGGTTCGAAAGAATGCCCAAAGTCCAGAATTTTGGGTGTGCTCTTGGTGGGCTATTTTGGTGTTATCACCAGGTTGTGCCGCCAACCCAAGACCCGGCGGCCGGGCGAAACGCACGAAACTCCACCGACTCGTAAAGACCCGCTTTGTAGTATGGGTCGTCATGAAGCAGTGTTTCGGCAACCGCACGGTCATCTGTGCGGTAGATGAAACAACTGCCCGACAGGGTGCCACCGATAGTTGTCGACAGTGGGCCGGCGACGGCGACCATATCCATCACCGATTGGATATAGGCAAGATGCCGCTTAAGATATCGCTGGCGCAGGTTTCGGGAATCGGCGATGTCTCTACAAAGAACCAGCCATGCTACTGCTGATTCAGGCGGGCGTGGCGTTTTGCGATTGTGAGGGTGCGGAGACATTGCCTTGGTCGGTCCGTTCGCCCTGTGGTCGTCGCGATGGCATTATAGCAAGCGCGTTATGATCACCTGCTCCTACGATATTCTTGGTAGCCGATCACATTTCCATTGAATTCCGAGGAGACATGATGCGCGGAGTGACAGCGTTACTGCTTGCGTTCTGGCCATTGTGCGCTTTGCAAAGCACTGCGTCCGAGCGTCCGGACACTGGAATCAGCGGTGTTTATGAAGTCATGGTTGGCGTACCGGATGCAGTGCCAGCGCTGGAATACTTTGCACAGTTCGGCTTCTCCGAGGTGGGTTCGACGGAAGTCACGGCACTGCGGGCGACGGAGCTCTACGGGGTCGATTCCGAATTGCGCAGCTTTCGATTGCAGAACGGAAGTGTCGATGCGCATGGCTTGGTTCGGCTGATGGAGTGGGCGCGGCCTGTTGGTCCCGGGGTGGGACTTGCTCCCCCTGAAACCGTGGGTTCGCGAATGGCCGTCATGCGTACCCGGGACATCTTCCGGCTTGCTGATGTCTTTGCCGACCTTCGCGATGGAGCGGGGCAAGCTTGGATGCTCGCTGGCCCCGTCTACGACGATCTATACAACGCCACCGTCGGCACACCGAGCATCGTCAATCGCCGCATCGGTGTTCGTGAGATGGCCGTGTACGGAACTTGGTTCAATCACGTCTTTTTTCAACGCTACGGGTACACCATCCCCGGTTACGGTGTGATCGGCGATCATTCTCCACTTGGCACCAGCGAGTTTACCCACCACGACTTTGTCGTGGCCGGGGATTTAAGCGAGGTGACCAACTATTACGAAACTGTGTTCGGTTTTGTCCCCGAGGGTGAGCCGGTCATAGACGGTGCTTGGCAGGCGGGTCCGCAGGCGATTTTTCTGATGGCGCCGGGGCGCTCCCATTGGTATCGAGGCTTCGTTTCACCCAACGATGTGAGCGGCAAGCTCAAGTTTTTCTCGCTGGAAGGCCTGCACACGGCCGATGACCGGTCTGCTCGACAGCGGCCGGGGGAACTTGGCATCACGCTGCATTCCTTGTGGACCCCGCGCCTTGAAGAGGTGTACCGTCTGGCCATGGCAGCTGGATTGGAGCCGGGCGTGGTGCGGCACAACGAGTTTGATGAACCGAGTTTTCTTGTCCGTGGGCCAGATGGAGCAACTTGGCAGGTCATTCAACGCGCACATTCGGAGTGGAAACCTGTGACTGAATTTCAATTGGTGGAAGTCAACAACTGACACACCAAGGGCGACTGCGTGTGCGAGCCGGTGTTTCTGGGTTCGGTGTGAACGTGCCGGCAAGTTGCATAACCAATGTCGCGAAGAAACTCAATCCACGCTGAAGTGTCAATGAGGGTCACGACCTTCGACTCTGACTTCGACTGACAGGGTGTGATTCAGCAAGCGATGTCCAATCCGCCCCGTTGCGGCTTGACTGTACTGTCGCCTCGATAAAGCGCACACCGGTGAGTCCGTCCTCACCAGTCGGAAAGCACACCTCAGAACCGACTTCTTTCCCATTGGCATGGGCACGAATCGCTGCCGCCACTTCGCTGTAGATGTTCGCGAACGCCTCTAGGTATCCCTCGGGATGGCCCGATGGTGTCCTGGTCACGCGCGTCGCGGCATCGTTTGCTCCAGAACCCGCCCGGGTGATCGCTCGGGTGGGTTCTCCAAGGGGCGTATGAAGCAGCGTGTTTGGTTCTTCTTGGCGCCACTCCATGCCGCCACGGTCGCCGTAGACGCGCAATCGCAGATTGTTTTCGTTGCCGGGCGCGACCTGGCTCGCCCAAAGGATGCCCTTGGCTCCACCTTCGAATCGCAGGAGCACCTGCGCGTTGTCGTCGAGCCGACGACCGTCCACGA
>CAZNYE010000549.1:0-4116 GCA_964577185.1 uncultured Pseudomonadales bacterium
CATTCAAACTCTGGCGCACTTCTAGATTCGGATAACCGAGGCGGTAGCGCGTTTGACCCATTCGGTGCAAAGATTCATCAATGGTCAGATACCCAGTCTGGAACAGCAGCGCCTCAGGCGCGATCTCATCCACGTCGAAGCTCGATAACAGACCATCGTCGGCGATCATGCCTTCGAGCGCGAAGGTGTTGATTCCGCGCCTCGCTAGGGTGTCCACGAGGAACGTGGGCGTGGCGGTCTCGAACCACCAAGGGCGAAACTCGCGCCGCCGACACAAGAGTAGGATATCGAAGGGGTTATACACCCTCTCGCCGCCACCCCAGTTGTAGCCGTTGTACCACTCGCGCACCTGTTCCCGGTCAAGATCGTGCATCTCGGGAGCGAACACCGTGTCAAGATCGTTCTCTGTGTACCCGCAGATGGTGGCGAAGTCCGGATCCAGCGTGATGTCCTCAAGGTTGTTCAATCCAGAGAACAGGTTGACCTTAGAGAATTTACTGACACCTGTGAGCAGCGTGAAGCGGACATGCGCGTCGCAGTCCTTGAGTACCCCGTACAGCCCTCGTAGGAAATCGCGGTTAGCGCGCGCGACCTCCGCATTGCCGAGCGCATCGAGAATCGGCTTGTCGTATTCGTCGATCAAGACTGCGACCCGCTCGCCCCCACGCATGTGCAACTCTTCAATGACGTGCCGCAGCCGGGCAGCGGGTGCATCGTAACGTGGTGTCACACCAAATCCGCGTTCAACGCCGTCGAGCAACGCGAGTGACTCACGCTCCAACTTTTGCTCAGAAGTAAAGTGTTCACCGCCGAAGCTCAGTCGCACGACCGGATTCCGCCGCCCCCAATTCCAGTGAGCGTGAATATGCAGCCCTTTGAAGAGTTCCTCAGAGCCTTCGAACAACTCCTTGATGGTGTCGAGAAGCAAACTCTTGCCGAATCGCCGCGGGCGGGACAGAAAGTAGTGCTTGCCTTGATCGATCAAGCGCTCGATGTGCGGAGTCTTGTCAGCGTAGTAGTGCCCTTCCTCACGAATCTCGCGGAAGGTCTGGATACCAATCGGCAGCTTGCGCCTAGGCTGGGATCCCGCACCGTTCATGTAACGAAGTCTAGCACGGCGCACAAGCCTCACCGAGCGTGTCAATCCTTCGCATCCTTCGCGGAAACCTCAAGAAGAATGGTCACCGGGCCATCGTTCTCCAGCGAAACGACCATATGCGCAGCGAATACCCCTCGGCCGATGCTCACACCGGCACTTTCCAGCAATTCCGCATACAGCTCATAGAGTCGCTCGGCCTCCTCGGGCGATGCGGCGCGTGTGAAACTCGGTCGCATTCCACGGCTGGTATCGGCTGCCAAGGTGAATTGGGAGACCACTAGAATTTCACCACCGACATCTTGTAACGATCGATTCATCGGTCGATGCGCATCAGGGAAAATCCGCAATCCAAGTGTCTTTTCCGCAAGTCGTTTGGCTTCCTTTTCGGTGTCTCCTTCCAAAACTCCCAGAAAACACAGGAGCCCTGGACCGATCGCCGCCACTTCCTCTCCGGAAACCGACACCGAAGCCTGCTTGACCCTTTGAATCAACGCACGCACTTATAAGTCCTCCGAGGCGCGCCGCTGTCGAAGCACTTCGTAGAGCAGCACTCCCGTCGCGACCGAAACATTGAGGCTTTGGATACTTCCTGTCACCGGCAGGGACACGAGCAGGTCACAAGTATCCATGGTCAGCTTGCGCAAACCCTTGCCTTCAGACCCGACCACCAGGACTGTGGGCTCGTCATAGCCGGCCTGATCCCAATCGAGCGATGCTCTGCCGTGCGCACCTATCACCTGCATGCCATTGTCTTTCAGCCAATCAAGACGACGAACGAGATTACTCACCTGGACAATCGGCAGGGTTTCGGCACCGCCACTGGCGACCTTCTCGGCCACGGGCGTCATCCTCGCTCCGCGGCTCTTCGGCAAGAGAAGCGCGTCAACACCAGCCGCCGCCGCTGTACGCACACAAGCCCCTAGGTTGCGCGGATCTTGAATGCTATCGAGGGCGAGCAGAAGGCTATTCCCGGCTGGTTGCGCGAACCGTGATTCGAGCCAGTCTTCGTTGAATTCGCGCCGATCTTCGACCTCGGCGATCACGCCCTGGTGGTGTTGGCCGCCGGCGAGCGCATCGAGTTGCGCTCGATCACTGAGCACGAGGCGGGCACCAGAAGCCTCGGCAATCTCCTCCATTTCCCCACGCAGTTTCATGGAGCTCAAAAGGTGCAAGACACCTATGTCTCGCCCAGCCTTCGCGAGCGCCCGCACCGCGTGTGGCCCAAAGACAATGCGCTTCACTCGCGGCGCCTCCTTCGCGCTCTTCGAAACTGGCCCGGCCCCCTGCGGCGACCATCTGACGGCGCGGGGTTGGGGGTCACGAGTTCAACCTTTCGCCGGTCCACATCAACCGAAGCGATTACGATTTCGATTCGGTCTCCAAGCGCATAGTGTTGTCCGCTCGACCGGCCTTGAAGGCGATGCGCGGCTGAGTCGAACTCAAACCAATCGGCGCCGAGTGCGCTGATATGCAATAGACCTTCGACCAGCAGTTCATCAAGCAATACAAACAACCCGAATGACGTCACGCCGGTGATGGTCCCATGAAAACCATCGCCTATGTGCCGCATCGCGTAGTCGGCGAGATACCAGGCGCGCACATCACGTTCGCAACTCTCTGCTTCGCGCTCCATGAACGAACAATGGGCACCGAGTTCCTTGAGTTTCGCGAAGTGAAATTCGGCCTGCCGAGCCACCCCGAGCTTCTGTTTGATGGCTCTGTGCACCATGAGGTCCGGGTAGCGCCGAATAGGAGACGTGAAATGGGCGTAGCGTTCAAGTGACAGGCCGAAGTGACCCTGGTTCACGGGGCTGTAGACGGCTTGTTGCATGGCTCGTAGCACCACCGAGGTCAAGAAGTCCGGGGACACGTTCTCAGAGAGCCTGCGAATGAGCGCATTCAGTGCATCGAGATCAATCTCACGAAGGTTCGCGCCCAACAAATTGAGCGTTTCTAGCAAGGCATCGAGCTTCTCCCCAGAGGGTGGTGGATGCACGCGAAAGAGTAGTGGAAGTTCGGCATCGTCAAGAAAACTCGCGGCACACACGTTGGCGGCAATCATGGCTTCCTCAATCATGCGATGCGACACGTCGCGAACCGAAGCGTGGACTTGGGTCACCGCGCCTTGATCAAAGACGAGCTCAGCTTCGCTGGTCTCGAAGTCGAGCGCACCGCGCTTTTCGCGGGCGCGATCAAGCGCCGAGTAACATTGGTGCAGGCTTGTCAGAGAAGCGCGCACAGAATTGGTGGTCCTTTCCGCCCTGCCCTGCTCGATGAGCGCAGAAACCCTTGTATACGTGAGCCGCGCCGCAGAACGCATGATCCCTTCGAAGAAGGTGTAGTCCAGAATTTCGCCTTCCTGAGAAACCTGTATATCCACCGCAAGCACCAGGCGATCGCGACCCGGAACCAGCGAGCACAGATCGTTGGACAGGGCCTTTGGCAGCATGGGCACCACATGCCTCGGCAAGTACACCGAAGTCGAGCGTCTTTTCGCCTCGGCATGAATGGCACTCCCCAGCTTCACATAGCTGCTCACGTCGGCGATCGCCACTAAGAGTCGCCAGCCGCCCCCCGCGACAGGATCACAATAAACCGCATCATCAAAATCGCGCGCCGACTCACCGTCGATAGTCACAAGGGGAAGTTTGCGAAGGTCGGTACGCTGAGAGGACACCTCTGACTTTGCTTTTGCCGATGCAGACAGCTTGGCCGCCTCACGTTTGACCGCATCGGACCAATCTCTCGTGATGCCGTATGCGTACATCAGTCCTTTCGCCGCCCGATCAGGATCATCACGGGTCGCAATCAGAGATTCCACCCGACCCCTCGGCAGATTCGAGGTCCCACCTTTGCCATCAAAGGAGATAATCTTCACCTCTAAACGGTCACCTTCGTCATGTTCGCGCAGGACTTCGGCGGGCAGCGCTACTCGAAAGTTCTTGTCCGATCGCTCAGATTCAAGCCACACCGACTCTCCGCGACCGCCCCTCTCGGTGCCATAGGCAAGAAACCCG
>CAZNYE010000550.1:0-6240 GCA_964577185.1 uncultured Pseudomonadales bacterium
GCCGAGGACTAACCTATGAAGGCAGACGCTGAGGGGGGTTGGCTCATGGGGCGGAAATCCGAATTCACCCTTGGCTGGCGCATATTGGCGATGGGCTTCGTGGGGATAGTGTGCTCCGCAGGCTACATGCCGCTCTATAGCTTCGGACCCATTGTCGGCGATGCCAGCGCAGACCTCGGGACCACCGCGGGCGCGCTGCAACGTAGCCTGACCTTTACCTTCATTGGACTCGTGATCGGCGCACAACTCGCCGGCGCGCTCAATCGCCGCTTTGGCATCAGAATCGTGACCATGGCGTCCCTGCTTGCGCTCGCGGCCCTGTTTGTCCTGATGTCGATGACACCCATGACAAGCAATGTGCTCTACCTGTTCTACTTTCTCATGCCGCTTGTTGGCTGCGGCACGCTTCAGGTCACCTGGACGCACGTCGTCTGCGAGTGGTTTATTCGCAGGCGCGGCGTGGCGCTCGCCATCGTGCTCTCAGGGTCGGGCATCTGCACCATGGTGGTGCCGCTCATATTGACCAGCCACCCAGGTCATTGGCAGCAGGGATTCTTCTACCTCGCCGCCCTGCCCCTCGCCTGCTGTGTGTTGAGCTACTTCTGGTTACGGGAAAAAGACCCTGAACCAGCCGAGATCAATGCCGTCCCTGAACCCGACCAGAGCAATCAATCGAGTCCTGATGCGAAGGCGGGCGTCCTCTATCGCGACATACTCGCATCAAGGTATCTCTGGTTGATATCGATTCCCATTGCGACCGCGATGTTCGCGCTACTGCCCATCATCACCAACATCGTACCCATCCTGGAGACGAGAGGCTTTTCCATCAACCAGGCGACGGCGATTTTTGGCGCCTTCGGCATCGGACTCATCAGCGGCCGACTTGCGGTTGGGTTCCTGAATGATCTCTTTTGGGCGCCGGGTGTCGCGTTCATATCCATGTCGCTGCCCGCTGTTGGCTGCCTGATATTCCTCTTCGCACCCATGTCGGCACCGATCATGGTGCTCGCCACTTTTCTCGTGGGCGCGGGCGCCGGTGCCGAAAATGATGTCATTTCCTATCTCTGTTCGCGCTATTTTCCGATCGAGGCGTACGGCAAGGTGTTTGCGATGGCGTTCGCGCTCGCCACGCTCGCCGCGGCCATCGGGCCTCTCCCGTTTGGCTATTTTCTCGACCTGTACTCAGGCTACGAGTTTGCCGTCAAGTATTGCGCGGTGCTCATTGCCGTCGGCTCCGCAAGCCTGTTGCTACTAGGTCGATACCCTCGCCACAAGGAAATGTGACTGGGTGTTGGTGTAACTACTCGCCCGCTCTCGCCTAGCGGAATCGAATCAACCCTTCCTGCATGCAGGTGGCGGCGAGTTCTCCCGCACGCGTGAAGAAACTTCCACGGGCAAGTCCACGACCACCGCCCGTCGCTTCGACTGTCTGCACGAATAGCAGCCATTCATCGGCGCGAGCTGGGCGATGAAACCACATGGCGTGGTCGAGGCTCGCACCCGCGAGCTCCGCGTCCTGCCAGCGCATGCCGTGCGGCAGCATGACGTGGTCCACAAGCGTACTGTCCGACAGGTAGGCCAACCCTGCTTCGTGAATCTGCGGAGAATCCTGCAATGGCTCCGGAATCCGCATCCACATGAGTTGAGGTTCGGTCACTGGCACGCCTCGAACCTTCGGTGGGTTGATGTAGCGAATGTCCATGGGTCTGTCGGCGCCGTGCCAATCGGATTCGCCCGTTTGGGCGAGCGTAAAGTCGTCGTAGGTATAGAACACCTCTTCCGCTGGTGGTACTTGCGGCATGTCGCCACCGGAGTATTCGGGACATGCGTCGGGTACCTGGTAGGACGCAAGCATGTGAAACAGTTCCCGGCCTTGCTGCTCCGCCACAACCTGTCGAGAAGAAAACGACCGACCGTCGCGCAGGACATCCACTCGCAGTTCCACTTCGAAATCCACATCGCCCTGACGCAAAAAGTAGCCGTGCAGCGAATTGACGCGCCGGTCGTCGGCCACGGTCGCTCTCGCCGCGGCCAGGCACTGTGCGAGGTATTGTCCGCCGTAGATTCGTTCGCCTTTGTCAGGAGAAGCGGGCGCTCCGAATCGGGATTCTCCGACAGGTTGAAGATGAATCAGCTGGGAAAACATGACGATGAACTATTCGTCGGTCATCCTCGCTTAAGAGCGAAATCTTGCCCACAGGTAGTCGTCGGCACACTTCGATTTATCCGAGCAGGCGAGAAAATTCGTGTTGAGAAAAGTCTCGCGCGGTTCATAGGAGAACCGACTCCCATCGGGTGCCCATACAGCGCCTCCCGCCGCTTCGAGCACCGCCTGGCCGGCGGCCGTATCCCATTGCGAAGTCGGCCCGAGCCTTGGGTAGAGATCAGCGCGCCCGTCAGCCAAGGCACAGAACTTGAGTGAACTGCCGTAGGCCACCGCGTCAATCTCGCCGTACTTCTCTTCGAGGGCTCCGAGATAGGACTCCAGGGCGGGGGTGCGATGACTCTTGCTGGCCACCACGCGAAGCCTGCTAGAAATTGGATGATCACGCGCACACAGGTCTCGCTCTACGCCGTTCGAGGTGCGGAGGTAGGCGAGACCCTGCCGGCTCGCACCCACAAAGGTCTCACCCGTCACCGGCACATGCACCACACCCAATTGACTCTCGCCCTCTTTCACCAAGGCGATATTCACCGTGAAGTCCGAACCACCGGAAGCGTATTCGCGGGTTCCGTCAAGTGGATCAATGAGGTACCAATCTTGCCAGCCTCTTCGTTCTGCAAGGCCAGCGAGCCTTCCCTCCTCGGAGATGATCGGAATTTCGGGTGTGAGCACTGAAATACCCTCGAACAAGATGCGGTGAGAACGAAGGTCGGCCTCGGTGAGCGGCGACCTATCCGCCTTGTCGGTCACGCGAAAGCCTCGCTGGCGCACTTCCAAAGTCGCCCTACCCGCTGTTTCAGCAAGTTCGCTGAGCCGCCTGATCAACTGTGTGTCCATGGTCATGCCGGAATTTCAAGCCATACATGATACAGACGCCATGCCCCACCCAAGCGTCAGAATTGCGCTGCCGGGAGGCGCCCACGCAATCTCTGTAACCACAACTACTCGCCCCACGTGACAATCTCCGGGCTTCCGCCGCGCCTTGGAGCACAAGCCCCACACAATCTGTGCTACTACTCCCCCCGCGTGACACTATGGGAACGAGCCGCCGTGCGGCCCGAGACCGAGTGCGTATCCTGTGCGGACACCTGCGACAGACGCTTTCTCCCATAGTGTCAACAGGGGCGAGTAGTTAGCAATCTCTGCTATAAAGACACACTTGAAATGACTCGACGAGGGACAGCCTCCTAGCCATGAGAGAAGCAAACAAGGACTCCCCACCACGCATGCTCACAGACCTGCCGACGGCTCCGCTCGTGGAACTGGCCCTCGCGCGTGGCGAAGGTGTGTTTGCGGACAGCGGCGCGCTGGTGGTGGAAACGGGCGAACGCACCGGCAGATCACCCAAAGATAAATTCATTGTGCATGATTCGCTGACTTCGGAAACCGTTGATTGGGGGGGCATCAATCAGCCGGTGGAAGCGCAGGTCATGGATGCCCTCTGGCGGCGCGTGGAATCCTACATGGACAATCGCGAAACGCTTGTGAGCCATCTCCATGTTGGTTCCGATGACCGTCACTACCTGCCGGTAAGGGTTCGCACCGAGTACGCCTGGCACACCCTCTTTGCCCGCAATCTCTTTATCTGTCCGCAAGGTTTCAATCCCTTGAAGAAAACCGTGTGGACGGTGATGAGCGCACCCGAATTCGAGTGCGTCCCGGCGCGGGACGGAACCAACTCCGATGCCGCGCTCATGATTGACTTCAGCAATCGGAGAGTACTGCTGGCCGGTCTCAAGTACGCCGGGGAAATGAAAAAGAGTATGTTCTCCGTGCTCAATTTCATATTGCCGGAAAGTGAAGTGCTGCCCATGCATTGCTCGGCAAACATGAGCACCCTCGGCGACGTGACCCTCTTCTTTGGCCTCTCTGGAACCGGCAAGACGACGCTGTCGTCCGACCCGGACCGGGTACTCATCGGAGATGATGAACATGGCTGGGGCAAGGGTGTCGTATTCAACTTCGAAGGTGGGTGCTATGCCAAGTGCATTAACCTCTCTTCGAAGACCGAGCCGGTGATCTTCGATGCCATCCGCTTTGGCGCCATCACCGAAAATTTGGTCATCGACGAGGATTCGCGCGCCCCGGACTTTACCGACGACTCGAAGACCGAGAACACCCGCGCCTGCTATCCCTTGAGCCACGTCACCCAAGTCGCCGCCGGTGCGCGCGGCGGTGAGCCCAGGCATGTGATTTTTCTTACCTGTGATGTCTCTGGTGTGCTGCCTCCGGTCTCTATCCTCTCGCGCCCGGCGGCGGCGTATCACTTTCTCTCCGGATACACGGCCAAGGTGGGCTCCACCGAGGTGGGTTCGACCAGCGCCTACACAGCCACCTTCTCGGCTGGGTTTGGCCGCGCTTTTTTGCCGCGTCGCCCGAGGGAATACGCACGCCTTCTGATGAAACGCGTGGCCGAATTCGATTCGCGGGTGTTTCTCGTCAACACCGGCTGGACGGGCGGCGGCTATGGTGTCGGACAGAGATTCCTGATTCCCGATACCAGGGCCATGGTTCAGGCGATTCAATCAGACAGCCTGCACGGAGTGCCCACCAAGCACATCGAAGGACTGAATCTCGACATTCCGGTGAGCATCCCGAGTCTGCGTCATCGGAAGACAGATCCAAGAGCATCCTGGGCCAACAAGGATGCCTATGATCTGGCGGCGAAAGGACTCATCGCCGAATTTCAGAAAAATTGCGAGACCATGCCCGGGCTTGATGACGACATCATCATGGCTGGGCCCGGCAACGGCTAGACAACCCATCATTCCCCGAACATGACACATTTTCAGCGGATCCACCGCATCCTTTCGCACGATTCTGGCCTAGCTCTGCTGCGAGATATTCGCCGCGGCATTGAAAAAGAAAGCCTGCGTATGACACCGGAAGGTGCATTGGCGCGAACCGCGCACCCCAAGTCGATTGGTAGCGCACTCACCCACCCACGAATTACCACCGACTTCGCCGAGTCCCAGGTTGAGTTCATTTCCGGCGTGCATCGCGGAGTTGATGAGTGCTTCGAAGAGCTGCTAGACCTGCACGCCTTCGTCTATAAGAAGCTGGACGAACAGGGAGAACTCTTGTGGACTTCCAGCATGCCTTGCCTGATTGGTGGCGAAGAAGATATACCGCTGGCTGATTATGGGACCACCAATGAAGGGCGCTTGAAGCGACTGTATCGCATGAGCCTTGCCCTGCGCTATGGCGCCAAGATGCAAACGGTTTCGGGCATCCATTACAACCTCTCCTTCCCAAGCGAGCTCTTGTCAGAAGCCTTTGGCTCACCGACAACCGCGTATATGCACCTGATTCGCAATGTCAATCGTTATGCCTGGTTGCCCATACTCCTTTTTGGGGCTTCCCCTGCCCTGTGCCATACCTTCCTGGCCGAGGGTGTCGTGCACAAGCTGAAGCGCTGGGACACGGGAACACTCTATCGCCCGTATGCCACCTCCCTGCGCATGGGGCCACTCGGATACACCGGAAGGTCGCAGCGCAATCTGTACATCACCTGCAACAGCTTGCGGGAATATACAGAAGGACTTGTACAGGCCATGAAAACCCCCTATGCGCCGTTTTCATCGCATGGCCTACACAGCGATGGCGAACGACAACAAATGAGCCCGAATCTGCTGCAATTCGAAGCCGAATACTACGGCAACATTCGTCCCAAACGTGTTCCGAATGCTGGCGAGCGGGCGGTCGAGGCGTTGATGCGAGGAGGTGTGGAGTACGTTGAGCTTCGCTGCATCGACCTCAACCCCTACCACGCGGTTGGCATAAGCGCGGAGCAGGTGCGCTTCTTCGACTGTTTCCTGCTGGCCTGTCTGCTCATGGACTCGCGCGAAGATACGCGCGAAGAGGCGCGTGAGAATCGTCGCAATCAATGGCGCGTGGTGCGTTCTGGCCGGTCGCCTCGACTCGCTCTCAAATTGCGCGGTGAAGCGCGGGAAGGCCGCGCCTTAGCCCGCGAACTGCTCGATACCTGCGAGGTCGCGGCAGAATTACTCGACTCGGCGAACGCCTCTGATCAGTATGCGGCTTCGCTCGCCGTCCAAGTCGAGAAGGTCAAAGAT
>CAZNYE010000551.1:0-2624 GCA_964577185.1 uncultured Pseudomonadales bacterium
ACTCAGATCCGAATTACAGAAAGTCATGCAGGAGAGTTTTGGCGTGTTCAGGACAGAAGAGCCGATGCTCGAAGGTGTTCGGCGACTCGACTCCATTCGCGGTCGTGCCAAGGCGGCGCATTTGGTGGACAAGTCCGCCACCTTCAACACGGCGCGCCTTGATGCGCTTGAGTTCGACAACCTGATCGAGGTCGCGGAGGCCACGGCGATTTCCGCGGTTGAACGAAAAGAAAGCCGAGGCGCCCATGCGCGCGACGATTTTCGCGACCGCGACGACGACAACTGGCTCTGTCATTCGCTCTACTTCCCACAATCGCGATTGGTTGGAAAGCGTGGCGTGAATTTCTCCCCTGAGCAGATGGATGCCTTCAGGCCACAGGAACGCCAGTACTAACCTCAAGAAGTCGGAGAAACGCAGAGGTCAACATATGCAGGTAAAAATCTACAGATTCAACCCGGAAGCCGATGTCAAGCCTTGGACACAATCGATCGACTTCGAAATTCCCGAAGGCGCCGACATGATGGTGCTTGACCTCTTGGAAGCGGTGAAGGTCGCACACCCCACACTTTCTTTTCGCCGCTCCTGTCGCGAGGGAGTGTGTGGTTCCGATGCCATCAACATGAATGGACGCAATGGTCTTGCCTGCATCACGCCGGTATCTCAAGTAGCGCCGAAGGGCCGTTTGTCCTTGCGTCCGCTGCCGGGTTTGCCGGTGATCCGCGATCTCATTGTGGATCTGGAGCAGTTTTACCAGCAGTACAAGCGCATCGACCCATGGCTGAAGAATGACACGCCCCCCCCGGATCAGGAGCGCCTGCAAAGCCCGCAAGAACGCGCTGAGCTTGACGGCCTCTATGAGTGCATCCTGTGCGCCTGCTGCTCAACTTCCTGCCCCTCCTTTTGGTGGAATCCAGACAAGTTTGTTGGGCCCGCGGGCCTCTTGCAGGCCTACAGGTTTATTGCCGATAGCCGGGACGAGGCGCGTGGTTCTCGACTTGAACAACTCAAGGATGCCTACAGCCTGTATCGCTGCCGCGGCATCATGAACTGCGTCAGTGCCTGCCCCAAGGGGTTGAACCCAACAGAGGCGATCGGCAAGATACGCACTCTGATGATCACAGACGACGCATGAACAGCGCATAGGGCCGACATGGAATCCACACTCGAACGCATGCGTCGTACCTCGCACCTGGCCGCGGGGAACTTTGGCTACATGGAATCCATGTACGACCGTTGGCTGGCAAGCCCCGGCGATGTTCCAATCGAGTGGCGCTCGTACTTTGAGAAGCTGCCAAACGTTGAAGGCATTCGCGGTGCCGATGTGCGCCACAGTACGGTGGTCGCCCACTTCGAGCGATTGGGAAGGAACAGGTTCAAGGCAAGACCAGAATCTGTTTCCACCGATCTTTCCGATGAGCACAATCGCAAACAGGCGGCTGTCTCGGAACTCATCGCCGGCTATCGACAATATGGACATGAGGAAGCTGATATCGATCCGCTAGGGCTCATGCCGAGGCGTCGTATCCCAGAACTCGACCCGCTTTCAAATCCCAATCTCGGCGCCGCGGACCTTGACGATGTGTTTCAAGTCGGTTCATTTCATTTCGGTGCCCAAGTCGCGACGCTGCGCGAATTCGTGGCCGCCCTGCGCGACACCTACTGCCGAACCATCGGGCTCGAATACACCCACATAGTCAATCTCGACGAGGTGGCCTGGCTTGAACAACGCATAGAATCCAGCCGCGCGCGTCTGAAGCTCGATGAGGCGGGGAAACTGCATGTGCTCGAGCGTCTTACCGCGGCCGAAGGCTTGGAGACCTACCTGCACAATCGCTACCCCGGCACCAAGCGATTTGGCCTCGATGGCTGCGAGAGCTTCATTCCGCTGCTTGACCACGCCATTCAGAGGGTGGGCTCATCTGGATGTGTTGAATGCGTCATCGGCATGGCCCACCGAGGGCGCCTGAATGTCCTGGTGAACATTCTCGGCAAGCAGCCGTCGGATCTCTTCGATGAATTCGAAGGAAAGTCTGTTGCGGCGCTTGGCTCGGGTGATGTCAAGTACCACCTGGGGTTCTCCTCGGACGTACATACGCCCGGCGGCACACTGCATTTGGCGCTCTCTTTCAATCCGTCCCATCTTGAGATAGTGGGTTCGGTCGTTCAGGGGTCGGTGCGCGCGCGTCAAGACCGCCGCGGAGAAAAGGACGGGCAGGCGGTGGTGCCCATCATCGTGCACGGAGACGCGGCATTCGCTGGTCAGGGCGTGGTGATGGAGTCCTTTCAGATGTCGCAAACCAGGGCCTACAAAACCGGCGGCAGCCTGCATGTGATTCTCAACAATCAAATTGGGTTCACCACACATGAACGAAAGGACGCACGGTCAACCGAGTACTGCTCGGAGGTCGCCAAGATCATTCAGGCGCCCATTTTTCACGTCAACGCGGACGATCCCGAAGCCGTCCTGTTCGTGACCGAATTGGCGGTGGATTACCGCATGAAATACAAGAAGGATGTGGTGATCGATCTTGTCGGATATAGGCGACACGGGCACAACGAGGCAGAGGATCCCACAAGGACGCAACCGGTGATGTACAAACGCATCCGCGAGCTGACGAGAGTG
>CAZNYE010000552.1:0-1725 GCA_964577185.1 uncultured Pseudomonadales bacterium
GCTGTGACGGTCGTAATTGGTATCTTGGTGGACATTCTGTTAATCGCCGGCGGAATCTCGCTGGCGGTGAATCTAGACCCCGTTGAGTCGCCCACGCTGCTTGTGTTGCAGTGGGCAGGCGCACTCGGGCTTATCGCCCTCATTGTATGGCGGTTTCGCGCCGGCGCCTTGAAGAGCGGCTACCAAGACCTGATGTCGAACCTTCGACCCTTCTCGGAACCCCTGACCAAGCTGTACAGTCAATTGACGCGCGAACGTCCCTTCGCGGGTCTCGTCAATCCGAGAACGCCAATGGGCACCACGCTATGGTCGCTGCTGGCGATCGTGTATTTGGCGACCGGCTTCAAGGTCGTACCACCGGATTCTGTCGGCTACAAGCGTCTGTTCGGCGGTGTGGTGGAGCGAGATATTCCGCCGGGCCTCGCCTACATGCTGCCTCGACCCATTGGCCGCGTGGATACCTGGCCGGTGCGCCGGGTAAAATCCATCACCAACGATCCGTCGTTTGAATACTTGTCAGGGGATCTCAATATGGTGGCGCTCACGCTCAATGTCCAGTATCGCATCTCCGATGCCTATGTCTACGGTTACCTCACCCAGGAGCCTGAAAGACTCATCATGGATGTCCTGCGTGACCGCGTGCGCGGCTTCGTTGCCGTGCATTCGCTCGATGCGTTGCTCAATGTGCTGCGAGAGCCGCTTGAATCCGATGTGAAGGCACTCTTCGCGGATGAGGGGACGAGCGAGGAGATCCCTCTTTTCAAGGCAATTGAACTTGTTGATGTCAATCTCAAGTCCTTGCAACCGATCAAAGAAAGTATGAACGCCTTCCGCGAGATTTCCAGTTCGCAGGAAGACCGCGAGCGATATGCCACCAATGCCCAGCGCTACATGGCCATGCTCGTACCACGGGCGTTTGGAAACGCGCTCTATGAGCGCGAGCAGGCGAAGGGCGAGGCCTACCGCAAAACGAAGGTTGCCGCCGCCGAGTCGGAGGCTATTCGCTTGATCGCGGATGCAATGCACGAGGCACCCGATGTGCTGCAGAACATGCTCTGGCGGGAAAAGCTGGAAACCGCCCTTTCCGAGCGTCAAAAGGTCATTGTCCCCAACCAGGATAGCTTGGAGAAAGTTGCCCTGTGGAAGAGCACGTCAATGACTGCCAAGGAACACCATTAGACAGGGTCCCAAGGGTGAGTTAGATGAGAAAGTCGCTTATCGTAATACTGGTCGCATTCCTCCTGCTTGTCACCTATGACTGCTTTTTTGTCATACAGGAGTCTCAACGGGGTGTGCTCACGCATTTTGGGAAAATCTCGCCACCCGTGAGGGAAGCCGGGCTGCACCTGAAGTTCCCACGTCCGATTTCAGTGGTCTACAAGGTAGACAAGCGCATGCAGGTGCTTGCAGACCTCTCCCAGGAATTGATCACCGAAGACCAGAAGAACGTGCGTGTCGATGGAAGGGTGCTGTTTCGAATCGTTGACCCCATTCGCTATGTCGAAGCCATTCGCACCGATGTGAACACAATCGAGCGGTTGGGCGATCTGTATTTTTCGGCTAGCGGCATAGTCATTAGCAACAAGGCGCGCGATGCGTTTGTTAGTCTTGGGCTTCAGCGGGAGGATCTGCATATCGCCGCCCAGGACATTCGCGACCGGATACGAGAAACGGCGCGAACCGAGTATGGCATCGATGTATTTGACCTCGGCATCGTGGAATACA
>CAZNYE010000553.1:0-1623 GCA_964577185.1 uncultured Pseudomonadales bacterium
CCCCCGGTGAAGCACCACGGCAAGACGCATGATGCAGGCAAGGATCAACAAAAGGTCACGTTCCTTCTCTTCCAATATGGAAAATTCTTCGACCGGGAACTTGCGTCTGTGCGCGCGCACAAGCAGCGACACCCGCCGCTGGTCAATTTGAGAGAAGCCGGGCAGGTCCATGTGCGTAAGGAGATAACCGCCATGCTTGTGGTACTGGGCGTGAGCGATATCAAGCCCTATTTCATGCACTTGCGCCGCCCAACCAAGCAGGTCGCGATAATCGAACGCATCCTCGCCCAAATCCTGAGCCACTTGGTCATAGAGAGAGAGTACAGTGTGCTTGACCCGCGCCGCATGCCGCTCGTCAACATGAAATCTCTGTGCGAGACCCTTGATCGAATCACTACGGATATCGTTGTGTTCAAAACGGCCCAAGAGGTCGATGACCACACCCTCACGCAAGGCACCGTCGGAGACCTGAATGCGTTCAAGTCCCAGCGAATCCATCACCGAACGCAATATCGCAACGCCACCCGGAAAGACGCTGCGCCTTTCTTGCGACAAGCCTTCGAGCTCCAATAGATCAGTGTGGCCTGCCTTGATCATCGAGTGAATGAGCTCATCCACACCCGCCAGGGTAATCCCATCCTGGCTCCATCCCTGGGCGAGCAGGATCTCGGACACGGCGAGAATGGTGCCTGATGCCCCCACCACACTGTCCCAGCCAAACCCACGGAACACGGTTTCTACTGGCTTGAGTTCCTGCAAAGCCACCATGCATGCAGCGCGCATGGACGACTCGCGAATGCGACCATCACCGAAATAGGTCTGCGACATGGTCACGCACCCCATGTACAGACTCTCGATGAGACGAGGTCTCACGCGCATGCCCAAAATGAGCTCGGTACTGCCACCACCTATGTCCACCACCAGGCGTCGCTCTTCATCATCCTCCAAGGCATAGCACACACCTGAGTAGATCAAGCGGGCTTCTTCGCGCCCAGAAATGATCTCGATCTCTCGACCAAGCAGTGCTTCCGCGCGACTCACAAAGTCGGCGCTGTTTCGAGCCCTTCTCAGCGCGTTGGTACCAACGACGCGCACGTTGTGACGCGGTATGTTGCGAATACGCTCGTTGAATCGGGACAGGCTTGTCAACGCCCTTTGCTGGCTTGACTCGCTTAGGTTTCCGTCGAGGTCGAGCCCGGCGGCCAACCTCACCATTTCCCTGTGCCGGTCGAGCACCTGCAGACGCCCTTCGCGATGCAGCACCACCAACAGATGAAAGCTGTTGGAACCGAGGTCGATCGCCGCGAACCAGTCGGACTGATCACTCATCACTCGTCTTTCCTAGTCCTTGTCGGGAACAAGCAGTGTCGCTTTGTTGGTTGTTCGCGAAAAATCTAGTCGGGAAGCCCAAGCACTCGCTTTGCGATCACATTGAGTTGCACTTCGCTGGTGCCCCCCTCGATTGAGTTGGCCTTCGAACGCAACCATGACCGTGCGGTGGCCAGCTCCCGCTGACTGAAGCCTTGTCCAGCCCATCCCAAGGCCGACATTCCTCCGGCATCAAGGAGCAGTTCGTATTTTCGCTTGTTCTGCTCGCTACCGTAGTACTTGAACATGGAAGTG